>CAILAQ010000317.1 GCA_903832165.1 uncultured Bacteroidota bacterium
ATCCTGCGGCCAAAGCGATAGGCATTATCAACGTGAATCAGCGTGGACAGAGCATCTACAGATTCGCCATTGAGCATGACATCCAGCTTAACCAGCTTGCCCGGCTTAAATACTGTCTGGAAATAATCGAACGAGGCATATCCGCGGGAAATGGATTTCAGCTTATCATAAAAGTCGAAAACGATTTCGGCAAGCGGCATTTCGAAAGAGAGCTCCACGCGGTCTGGAGTAAGATATATCTGGTGCTTGAGTTCACCGCGTTTATCAAGGCATAATTTCATGATAGCGCCAATATACTCCGGCATCGTGATAATCTGAGCCTGTATATATGGTTCTTCAATACGTTCAATTTCGTTGGGATCAGGAAGTCCGGAAGGATTATAAACATCGAGCCTGTCTCCTTTTCGTCCGAAAACATGGTAGAAAACGTTCGGTACCGTGGAGATCACGGCCATGTCAAACTCACGGTCGAGACGCTCCTGAACAATCTCCATATGCAGTAATCCGAGGAATCCGCAGCGGAAGCCAAAACCCAGTGCGGCGGATGACTCCGGCTCATACGACAGCGAAGCATCGTTCAGCACAAGCTTTTCAAGTGCATCCCTCAGATCTTCATAATCATCAGTATCAATCGGATATAAGCCGGCAAACACCATCGGCTTAACGTTTTCAAAACCGGAAATAGCTTCTGTACAGGGCCGGTCGACATGCGTAATCGTATCTCCGACCTTAACCTCTTTTGACGCCTTGATTCCGGAAATAATGTATCCTACATCGCCTGTGCTGAGTGTGGCTTTTGGGAAAAGGCCAAGTTTCAGAACACCGATCTCATCAGCGTCATACTCCTTGCCGGTATTGAAAAATTTCACATGGTCGCCAGTCTTGATCTGTCCGTTGAGGATCTTAAAATATGCAAGAACTCCCCGGTATGAATTAAACAGTGAATCAAAAATCAGTGCCTGGAGCGGGGCTTCAGGATCACCGGATGGGTGTGGTATCTTATTGACTATCTGCTCCAGTATCTCCTCCACGCCAATACCTGTTTTTCCGCTGGCATGGATGATATCCTCGCGTTTACAACCAACGAGGTCAACAATCTGCTCTGTCACCTCCTCCGGCATGGCAGCTGGCAAATCCATCTTATTTAAAACCGGAATGATCGTGAGGTTATGATCAAGTGCCTGATAAAGGACGGATATCGACTGGGCCTGTATCCCCTGCGTGGCGTCGACAATGAGCAGTGCGCCTTCGCAGGCGGCGATTGCCCGGGAAACTTCATACGAAAAATCGACATGTCCGGGGGTGTCGATCAGGTTAAGAATATAATCCTGTCCATCCTTGCGGTAATTCATCTGGATGGCATGACTCTTAATGGTGATTCCCCGCTCGCGCTCCAGGTCCATATTATCAAGGACCTGCTCTTGCATTTCCTTGCCTGTCACCGTTTTGGTGACTTCAAGCAGGCGGTCGGCCAGGGTGCTTTTCCCATGGTCAATATGGGCTATGATACAAAAGTTCCGAAGGTTCTTCATGCGTTACGACAGGGGCTAAATTTTGCGCAAAGATAGGCAAAAGGTCGCTTCGCTCCTAATAGGCTCGCTGCGCTCGCGAAAAGGTCGGCTTCGCCTCCTAATAGGCTCCCTTAGGTCGCTAATTGGTTCGCCTTCGGCTCACTAATTGGCGCTGCGCGCTAAAAAAGCTAATGTTTGATTTCGTGGTAAGGGACGGGGTTCCCAGCAAAATTCCGTGGTAAGGGACGGGGTTCCCGCCTCCGGCTGCGCCTTCGCGGGAATGACAACTCTCCGAGGGCGCCTTCTTCCGTGTCACTCGTCACCCGTCACTCGTCACCTGTCACTCGTCACCCGTCACCTCTTAGTGCTTCGTGGCTATGCCGGAAATCTCCACCTCCGCATCCTTGGGCAAACGGCCAACCTGCACAGCAGCGCGGGCCGGGAATTTCTTGTTTTTGAAGAAGGGCGCATAGGCGTCGTTGATCGCCTTGTAGTTATCCATATTGGTCATATAAATATTCACCATGACCAGATCTTCGAAATCCATGTTGTTTTGCTTAAGCAGAGCTCCGATATTATTCATGCACTGTTCAGTGGCCTTGGAAATATCTCCGGTTATCAACAAACTTGTTTCCGGGACAATGGGGATCTGGCCTGAAATATACAGGGTGCCATTGGCCATAACTGCAGGCGTATAGGGTGCAATCGCCTTTGGGGTAACAGTTTGGGCCAAACAGGAAAGTGATCCGAAGAGCAATACACAGCAAAAAATAAGAATAGATTTCATGGTTTTTAAAAATTGTTTTTCAAAGCTAGTGTATTTTTTAAATCTGACAGCTTCAAGGAAAAGCTGTCAGATTTGTGCTTTGGCTTAGATTAGTTCCTGATTAAGCGGGACTTTCCAATTTCATTCCCTTGCTTGTCCCTGGCAATCAGCAGATAGGAACCGGCGGGAACCTTCTTTAGATTTAGCTGGTAATTGACATCTGATCCTTGTCCGGTAAGAGATTCTTCGAGCATTTTCTGGCCGGTCAAGGAGATAACCGACAACGTAAATGTGCCTGATTTCACAAGAGTCATCCTTACGACAGCCTGCTCGCCTGCAGGGTTAGGAAACACCGTCAGACCGGCATCCGGCACTAAGGTGAGATCAGTACTTAATGAAGCAAAATTACTGAATACCTCTTTCAGCTGGTTTCCCCACAGCCCACCTGCAAAAGACTTGGTAATCCGTTGTGTGAGATTGTTCCCGGAATAGGTCAGATCATAGCTGGTAGCAGATAAGATAGTCCACGCATTTAGAAAATACATTTCAGACTGGCTCAGGGTTATATTCCCATGCGAATCAAGGGTTGTTGTTGACCTGATCGATTGCATCCAGGTATCAGCACCGACATAGGAATACATAATCATTACTGAAGAATTGTTTCCCAGCCACTCGTAAGTAGTTTTTCCTGATAAAACCCAGGCACCGCCTTCGTAAGTATAGCTAAGGAATTGCGTTGGGTTGTTCCCGCTCCAGGAAACCTCCATCTTGGAAACGTTTAGCCATGCATTAGTCCATTCTTCCCTGATAACTGAGGCATACCGCCGATCCGTGCCGGAGTAGGTATAGGTTTCTCTCGCAGAATTCACCCAGGTGGATGATTCTGATTTCCAATCCTTCATAGTCACAACTTTCACCCGATCACCATCCAGTTCGTAAGCGGATTGTATACCTGTCTGCAGAATCCAGGCACTTCCGCTCCACTGCTCCATGCGGTATTCCAGGTCATACCCAAGATTATTGTAAGTGGTGGTAATACGTGACTGATTTACCCAGGCCGATCCCGAATATACCTGATTGATCTCCTCGGTTTGCAAATGCTGATTATTATAAGAATATAAGTTTCTTCGCCGGACTCCTGTCTGGTTGTACTCAATGCTCACAGGGTCACCAACTGAATTATAACTGGTTTCGATGGTCTGGTACAATGCCCAGTCGGTTCCCCAGTTGTATTCATCCGTATGTCGCGGATAACTGCCCACTACCCCGCTTTTGAGTTGTGGCGCATTTTTCTTCATGGCCTGTTTTTGCAGCCATGGAATATTTTCAGTCTGAGCAAAGCCGTTTGAGGCTATCAATATGGCACAAAAGGCCATAGCAATCCCAATTTTTTTCATAACAATTTTGTTTTAACGTACGGTGTTCTAAAACAAAAATATGAAAATTATTGTAGCTGCCAACTTTCGTCAAAAAGTTATATAAACAAGAGTTGCCAACTTTAAGCAGAAAGTTGTGCTTGGCACAAAACCCTGTTTAAAGTTGGCAACGCTAAAAAAGACGCCGTAAAGCTCCTTTTACATCATTCCACCCATGCCGCCCATGCCGCCCATGCCAGGATTACCGCCGCCATGATCTTTTTCGTCAGCGATCTCAGCAATGATAGTCTCGGTAGTAAGGATCATGCCTGCAATTGAAGCAGCATTTTCCAGTGCAACACGTGCAACTTTGGTCGGGTCGATAACACCGGTTTCATAAAGGTTCTCATACTTTTCAGTACGGGCATTGAAACCGAAATCGTTTTTCCCTTTTTTAACTTCCTGAACAACAACTGATCCTTCGAGACCAGCGTTGGCAACAATCTGACGAAGCGGCTCTTCAAGAGCGCGGCGAACGATTGCAATACCTGTTGTCTGATCTTCGTTATCACCTTTCAGACCATCAAGGGCTGAGATAGCACGAATGAAAGCTACTCCACCGCCAGGGATAATACCTTCTTCAACAGCTGCACGAGTTGCGCTCAATGCATCGTCAACGCGGTCTTTCTTCTCTTTCATCTCGATTTCTGATGGAGCACCGATATAAAGAACTGCAACACCACCTGCCAGTTTAGCCAGGCGTTCCTGCAATTTTTCACGGTCATAATCAGATGTAGTGGTTTCAATCTGTGACTTAATCTGATTTACCCGTGCAGAGATCATTTTTTTGTCACCATTACCATTTACGATAATTGTATTTTCTTTATCGATAGTGATTTTCTCAGCAATACCAAGCATTTCGAGAGTTGTTGTCTCGAGTTTCATGCCGGTTTCTTCTGAAACAACCGTACCTCCGGTAAGAATAGCGAGGTCCTGAAGCATTTCTTTTCTGCGGTCACCAAATCCTGGAGCTTTAACAGCTGCAATTTTCAGACTTCCGCGAAGCTTGTTAACTACGAGGGTAGCAAGAGCTTCACCTTCAACATCTTCAGCGATGATCAACAATGGGCGACCGGTCTGAACGCTGGCTTCTAGTAATGGAAGCAGATCCTTCATCGATGATATCTTCTTATCATAGATCAGGATATAAGGATGTTCGAGAACGGTTTCCATTTTCTCGGTATCGGTAACGAAGTAAGCCGAAAGATAACCGCGGTCGAACTGCATGCCTTCAACAATCTCAACGGTTGTATCGGTGCCTTTAGCTTCTTCCACAGTGATAACGCCTTCTTTATTAACCTTGCTCATTGCATCAGCGATGAGTTTCCCGATTTCAGCATCGTTATTGGCAGAAATAGTAGCAACCTGCTCGATTTTCTTGAAGTCGTCACCAATAGTTTTTGACTGTGAGTTCAGACTTACAATAACTGCAGCAACTGCTTTATCAATACCGCGTTTCAGGTCCATTGGATTGGCACCGGCAGTAACGTTTTTCAAACCAACTGTAACGATCGACTGTGCAAGAACGGTAGCGGTGGTTGTACCATCACCGGCATCATCAGAAGTTTTTGAAGCAACTTCTTTAACCATCTGTGCGCCGATATTTTCGAACCTGTTAGCCAGTTCGATTTCTTTGGCTACTGAAACACCGTCTTTAGTTACCTGCGGTGATCCGAATTTCTTTTCGATAACAACGTTGCGGCCTTTTGGTCCCAGTGTTACCTTAACGGCATTAGCCATTTCATCTACACCCCTCTTGAGCAATTCGCGGGCTTCGCTATCGTACTTAATTTCCTTTGCCATATCAGTAAAGATTTTTTAGTTTTTTAATATTATTCGATTACTGCCAGTATATCTGACTGCTTCATGATCAGGTAGGTCTTATCTTCAACCTTGATTTCAGTTCCCGAGTATTTGCCATACAGGACAACATCTCCGACTTTCACTTCCATCTGAACATCTTTTGTTCCCTGACCTGCTGCCAAAACTTTACCTTTCTGCGGTTTTTCCTGAGCGGAATCAGGAATAATGATACCGGATGCTGTTTTTACTTCAGCTTCCTGTGGTTCAACAAGAACCCTTTCTCCCAGCGGTTTTACGTTAACTGTTGCCATAATTGACTATTTAGTTTATTTATAAATTTTTTATTTGCCTAAGCACATCATATTGTATGCCATCTCCAATTGACTGACAGGTTGGCATAAAAAAAACAATCCCCGCCGAGGCAGGGATTCTTCGGTCAACTGATGGCCGATTATTTTGTTGGAGCCGGGGTACCAGCTGCAGGTTTTTCTGCTGGCACACCTGTGGGAATCTGCGGAATTTCACTTGGATCCACGGCATTCTGGATCTGATCCTGAATAGCGGACTGACCTGTTGTTCCACCACGCGAAATTGACAGGCTGGCTGCAATTGACAAAACGAGCAGTGCAAGGGCAAGTCCCCAGGTTGCTTTTTCCAAAAAGTCATTAGTCCTACGGACACCCATAATCTGGGTTGATGCTGAGAAATTGGCAGCCAATCCGCCGCCTTTTGAGTTCTGCACCAGTACGATCAGACCAAGCAGCACACACACAACCAGAATGAGAATGGAAAGAAAGATATACATACTCTATTGAATTATTGATTCTTAATAAGTTCCCTAACCGATTCAATTTGAATCGCAAAGTAAATACTTTTTTCAGGAATTTTCAAACTTAGTTTTTCATAAGCCTGAATTGCCTTTTGGAAATATCCCTGCTGCACATAAATTTTGGCAAGGGTTTCCGTCAGGAACTCATCATCCTCTTTTAAACTATTGGCAGACACATCATTATCATTTACGACAGACTGATCGGGCCGCATGATTTTCGTTGCCGGATTTTCGATAAACCGATCGATCAGGTCATCAGCCGGTGTTTTTCGCAAAGCTCTGCCATTACTCACTCCGAATTCATTACTTACATGCATCGACCTGACTTCCGGTTTTGGCATTCGCTGACGACTTAATGGATCCATCTCAAGGAACTCCAGCAGCAGACTATCTAACGGTCCCTTTTCAGGGATAAAATCAGGCGTCCGGTTCTCAAACGGAACATCAGGCAGATCATCCTCCCGGTATGCCGGAAAATCGAACAGCAGTAAATCCATATCGGCAATAGGAAGAAATTCCTCCACCTGCTGAACCAGACCGATCCTCTCGGCGGTATCCTCATTTATCATTGGTTCTGTCACTGCTTCCCTGTGGGCTGGTTCCCCTACCTGTGCCTTGGCAACGTGCAGTAAATCAAATAATTCCCTCCGGTCATTCGCATAGATTGCAGTAATCTTCAGCTGACGGTTAAACCGAATATTATCATCATTCTGCAATCCCTTAAGATACAATAGCTGAGCAGGCTGGCAGAACGGATATTCGCGAACAATCTCCTCAATCGCACTAAAACCGGCTGCATCCAGGCTTCCCGGAGCCTCAAGATAGTTGGTGAATTGTTCTGCCTTCATATCACCAGTTTACAACAGATCGATTAAAAATATCTTCGATCAGCTTCTCCAAAATCAACGGAACAAGCTCGCCTTCAACTTCATCCAACCCCTTATCACTGCTGTAATCCTCGTAGGCCTGAAATTTCGATTCAAAATTATCCTTGGGTACCTTCTGGTTCACAAACCTTACATTAACCGTAACTGTCAGCCTGTTTAATGAGGCCTTGTCCTGCACATTATTTCCTGTAATGGCTATCGGTTTTGTTTCATAACCCGTAATTTCTCCTTCAAAACTCAGGTCACCCTCGCCACTGATCATGCTCAGGCTCGTCTGAGAGATGAACTTATCTTTCAATTTCTCAGTCATGTCCTGACTTAATGAAGGAAATACTATCGGTGCACGGTTTGGGAAGTAGGCAACCGAGATCGTTTTAACATCCGGGTTGATGGCAGCACCGGTCATGGAATACCGGACCTTACAACCCCAAAAGCCGGTTGCCAGAATGACTGCGATGAATAGTTGTGTCAGGCGCTTCATTCTTCGATTCCGAATTCTTTAATTTTCCTGTACAGTGTGCGCTCACTGATCCCAAGCTCCTGGGCAGCCAGCTTGCGTTTTCCCAGGTGTTTCCTGAGCGACTTGTTGATCAGCTCGATTTCCTTATCCTGCAGCAGCAGTGACTCTTCTACAATTTCCTCGGTATCTTCAAACTGAGAATCATCAACGCGTTTAACGTGGAGCTGTGGCTGAACTGATACCGGGGAGTTAAACCTGACATCCTGCTCCTGATAAAGCCTGTCGAGCAGACTCTGGTTGTCGTTTTCTATCAATGGCATCCCTTCTTTGCGATCCATCAGGGTATTAACTAACTTCTTCAGGTCGTTAACATCTCTCTTCATATCAAACAGAATCTGATAAAGGATTTCCCTTTCCGATTTGAATGAGCGTTCCTCCGAATCACGTGGCATCAGCACCGGCAAGTTGGAACGCGTATCTGCAGGAAGATAAAGCTTCATCCTCTCGGCAGTGATAATCCGGTCATGCTCAATGATCGAAAGCTGCTCGGTGATGTTTTTTAATTGCCTGATATTACCCGGCCATTTATAATTTTCCAGCATCAGCTGGGCTTCTTCATCCAGCCTGACTACCGGCATCATGTATTTTTCAGCGAAGTCCTGGGCAAATTTCCGGAAAAGCAGATGAATATCTTCCTTGCGATTGCGCAAAGGTGCTATGAGAATGGGCACCGTATTTAAACGGTAAAAGAGATCTTCTCGAAAACGCCCCTCCTGTACCGCTTTCTGAATATCGATATTGGTTGCGGCAACAAGCCTTATATTTGTTTTCTGAGCTTTTGAAGATCCTACACGGATAAATTCTCCGGTTTCCAGTACCCTCAGGAGCCTCACTTGTGTTGAAAGGGGTAACTCACCAATCTCATCAAGGAAAATTGTTCCGCCGTTAGCTTCTTCAAAATAACCTTTCCGCGCCTCATGAGCTCCGGTAAACGAGCCCTTCTCATGACCGAACAATTCGGAATCAATGGTTCCCTCCGGAATAGCTCCGCAGTTTACGGCACTGTATGGCCCGTGTTTGCGGGTGCTGTGCTGGTGAATGATCTGCGGAAACCGTTCCTTACCTGTTCCGCTTTCACCCGTTATCAATACCGAAAGATCAGTTGGAGCAACCTGCACAGCGATCTCAATTGCGCGATGAAGTGCCTGAGAATTTCCGATAATTTCAAACCGCTGCTTTATCTTATTTACATCCATACAGCAAAGCTACTACATTCCACGTTTTTTTTAACTTAATGGTCTGAAATACATGAACGAGAAAGCCGGAAATATGTTGCAAATCGAAGATATACTTGGAATCATCCCGGCACGGATGGCTTCCACCCGGTTTCCGGGAAAACCATTGGCCCTGATTAATGGAATTCCTATGGTAATCAGAGTTTACCAGAAGGCCTCATCTGCACTTAAAAACATTGTCATAGCCAGCGGCGATCAGGAAATCGAGGATATTGCCGGACAATATGGTGCGAATTTCGTAAGAACCTCCCAGGATCATGTTTCCGGAACCAGTCGCTGCGCTGAGGCATTGAGAACCTATGAAACGATGACCGGGCTCAATTTCAGAGCCATTTTGAATATACAGGGCGATGAGCCTATGGTTACTCCGGAGGCTATCTGGGTTCTTGCTACCGATATAATAAGAACACAAGCGGAAATCTCTACCCTGATAAGGACCGAAACGGATCCTGTGGCCTTTCAAAACCCCAATCGGGTGAAAGTGGTTCTCGACCGGAGGCAATATGCCCTGTATTTCTCAAGATCGCCAGTGCCGTACTACCGGAATAAGGGCAATGAATGGTTTTCACATGTTGGAATGTATGCCTTCAAAAAGGAGATACTCGAACAAATTGTGAAACTGGAACCCGGAATACTCGAGAACGCTGAATCGCTGGAACAACTGCGCTGGCTGGAAAACGAATATCTGATTCATTGCTGCGAAACAAATTACGAAGGTTCCGGAGTTGATACCCCGGAAGATCTGGTCGCGCTTCAAAATTCAGGACTGATTTAATCCCGGATAAAACGACAGAAGCTGACCTTACCTCAGCTGACCTCTTAAAAGCTGAAGCTCCTCACTAAAATCCAAAAACGGATATTTATTCTGCAGATCCGTAATTTTTTGAGTGTGAATGGCAACGAATTGCCGGTGTGCATCAGTCAGGTAGGTGCCAGGCCGGTGGGCGGCGCTCTTTACCAATGATTCAACCTCGTCCATCAGTGGAATAACCCTGCGATCAACACAGGCCTCAACAAACCGGGTCCATACATATTCAATGCCTGCCGTACCGGGGTGCATCATGTCTGTATCATAATACCGATAGTCGCGCAGATCATCCATAAAAATCTCGTATGAAGGAAAATAGTACAGATCCGGAAATTTCTCCATCAGCCTGGCGATAAACAAAAACAAGGTAGCCTTACTCAGCTGATTTCCGGTGGGCCCATCCTTAAAATACCGTACCGGGCTAATTGTCAAGCAAATCCGCAAATCCTTGTTCCGGCTCCATAAGCTTTCCAATAAGGGAACCCATACTTCAGCCAGCTCATCGGCGCCGGGTTTTCTG
>CAILAQ010000318.1 GCA_903832165.1 uncultured Bacteroidota bacterium
ATGTGCTAATGTGCCAATGTGCTAATGTGCCAATGTGCTAATGTGATAATGTGCTAATGTGCCAATGTGCTAATGTACTAATGTACTAATGTACTAATGTGCTAATGTGCTAATGTGCCAATTTGTGAAGGGTTAAGGAAAAAGGAAGAGGCCGTCTCGAAGGGAGGCGGCCTCTTCTTTTTTATTTGGCCCAGGCCGGCAAGGCGAGTGGAACTCCAAGAACGTAAATAATCAAAAAATATAGCAGGACCGGGAGCAAAACCATGGTGATCAGCTTAAGCCAGATGCCTGACCGGGCCATATCCTGGACGGTTAATTTATTGCTTCCGAAAATCACCGTATTCGGACCGGTTCCGGCGGGCATGATAAATACAAACGAAGCTGCAAAGGTAGCAGGTAACATTAAAATGATGGGGTTTATGCTTCCTGCCACTGCGATACTGGCAAGGATCGGAAGGAAAATATTTGCCGTAGCGGTGTTTGAATTCATTTCAGTGAACAATAGAACGGCACCGCACACGATGATCAGGATAATCAGCGTTGGAAAACCGCTTACAAAAGCCATTTTCAGGCCTATCCAGTCGGCCAGTCCGGTTACTTTAAATCCTGAGGCCAGTGCATAGCCGCCACCCACAATAACCCCAACGCCCCATGGAACCGTGCTGGCAGACTTCCAGTCAAGAAGCCGCTTCTTATCTTTTCCCGATGGGAGCATGAATAACAGAATAGCTCCAAGCATACCAACGGTACTGTCTTCCACAAAATCACCAACACCCAGCAGAGTACTCCAACCTGGGATTACCAGCTTATCCAGGACAAATCCCTGACGAAATACCCATCCCAAAACGGTAATAATAAATATATACATTACCCTTTTTTCACCGGCCGACATTTTACCCATCGCCTTTAGCTCATCATCAATCAGTTCACGATTTCCGGGAATGCTTCCCTTGATTTTGAAAAATACCGTCAGGTAATACCAGATAAGCGGCAGAAAAACAATCAGGATTGGTATGCCGATTTTCAGCCAGTCGAAAAAACTTATTTTGGGGGCCAGCGGGAAAATTTTATCCATAACACCACCGAAAATCAGGTTAGTCGGCGAGCCAATCAGCGTTGCCACACCACCGATACTAGAAGCAAAGGCGATACCGAGCATGATAGCTGCGCCGAATTTCGGGTTGGTATTTCCAAGAGTTTCTTCCTTGGCAATAATAGCCATACCAATAGGCAGCATCATCAGGGCTGCTGTAACATTTGCGATCCACATGGATAAAAATGCAGTTGCCAGCATGATGCTCAATAGTATTCTTGGACGGCTGGTACCTAAAGCCTTTATCAGAATGAGCGACATCCTTTTATGAAGATTCTGGTTTTCAATTGCTTTCGCAATAAAGAAGCCTGAAATCATCAGTAACACCAGGTCGTGACCATAATTAATGGCTGTGCTACCAGCCGGCAAAACCTTTAAGAGCGGAAACAGAAGCATTGGCAGGAAGGCAGTTGCATAAATCGGTATCGCCTCGGTAATCCACCATATTGCCATCAGCAACGCCACTGCGGCCGCATTACGGGCACCAACACTCATGCCTGTTGGAACGGGGAGTGCAAGCATAACAATCAGGAAAATGATACCTCCAATAAGGCCCGAATATTTAATGCTTTTCATTTATCTCAGGTTTTGGAATGAAAAAAAGCCAGGGGCGGACGAATTAATCCGCCCCCGGCATTTAATAAATTATCAGATAACTGTCGGCAACAGCTATTCGTAATAGCTGTAGGTATAGACTTCAACGAAATCTACGCCGGTCCTTGTGATTTTTGATGGTCTGTTCTTGGTATCAAATTCATAAGTAATCGCTGTCCGTTTCTTGGCATCGGTTGTACGGGGATCCCAGTATTCCAGGTAATCAACCAATTTCTTGCTGGGCTTACCGAATATATTTCCGCAAGGCAAGGTGTTGCTGTCTACCATGCTGGCCTGATGAATGTTGTTCACATTGTCGCCGGTTGTATAGGTGAATTCCTTAATTTTCTTTGCCGTTACACCGTCATCATCAAAGGTTGTATGTTTCATGATATTTCCATTGGTGATTACAGCCTGCATTTTAAGGTGATCGGCACTTCCCCAGTGTTCAATGACCTTGACCAGATATCCGTCGGCATCATACTCATAGGCAGCCCATTCGCCACCGCCCCAATCTTCCTTGGTTACCATGCCGTTGGCATTGATGTCGTACACAGTTGGTGAGGATCCTTTTGTGATGGTCAGTTTACCGGAAACTGAATAATCATAAGTAATGGTTTTGTCCAGTTCTTCATTCCAGTAATCATCAATTTTGGTAATTCTTCTGGTCGTTCCATCGTATATGAATTGATATTTTTCAACGCCGTCTGAATAAACCACACCAATTGTTTTCAGCAGGGAAGCCGTTGAAAAGGTGACATCGGCACCATAGCTGGTACCTTCAGTATTGATTGCATAAGCCCTTACATGATAAAGAGTTCCAGGATTCAAGCCAGTGATTGCACTTGCAAAAACACCAGCACCGGTGCCATCAGTAGTTTTAGAATCAGCAACGGTCGGATTGACTGCAATGCCCCAGCAAACACCACGGGCAGTTACAGATGCGGTGCCTTCGCTGGTTACATTACCACCGGCTGTTGCGGAGGTTTCGGTTGCTGAGGAAACAGTTGTTGTCGTAACAACCGGAGGATCACTCTTCTTGCAGGAAGAGAACGGAATGGCTATCAAGGCAGCCATTGCCAAAAGATAAATCTGCTTTTTCATTGTATTAGGAATTTAGTGTAAAATTTATTTAATATAATTTTGATTATCAGTTATTTCCGGCCGCAATAAGCATTGCAAGTCCGGCGGTAAAGAGTATAAACATTA
Source organism: uncultured Bacteroidota bacterium (assembly GCA_903832165.1). Taxonomy (GTDB): domain Bacteria; phylum Bacteroidota; class Bacteroidia; order Bacteroidales; family UBA12481; genus UBA12481. The sequence goes on from CAILAQ010000318.1 coordinate 2,897, forward strand.
GAACAAGCAAAGTTGTTACTGATTTATTGGCGCCTTTAAACTCCTTCCAGATAAACACACCCCATAAGGCTCCGATCATCGTGGCACATTGTCCTAATCCGAATGAGATTGCATAACCGGCTTTTGCTGCAGCAAGCAAGCTAAGCGAGGTACCCAGGGCCCAAAGCATTCCACCAGTGACACCTGACAGGTGACTTTTGAAGTTGCCGTCAAAATATTGTTTGAAACTTACAGGTTCCCCTTCAACCGGTTTTTTCATCAGATAGGTATTGAAAAGAAAATTACTGATCAGCATCCCGATGGCACAAAAGAAAAATGCAGCATATGGGGTTAATTTACCGGCCTCAGCCATTCCGGCACCGGTACTTTCCTGGTCAGTGGCAATCGCACTGGCAATAAAGCGAAAGAACCACGCCATCAGGAATCCCGCAACAACTGACAATACAATGCCTTTGGTTGAAGTTTTCTTTGCCATGGATGCCAGCTTCTTATAAGCTACAGCATCGAGAATGATAGCGACTAAAACGATACCCATACCCACAAACAGGAGTATCGGATTGCCCTGAGGAACAGCTATATAATTAATGATTACC
>CAILAQ010000319.1 GCA_903832165.1 uncultured Bacteroidota bacterium
AGCCTTGCGCGTTGAGCAAGCCACGTTCGCGGGCGAAATGCACCAAGTCGGCCTGGCTTTTCAGCCCAAGCTTACGCAACAGGTTGGTGCGGTGCGTCTCAGCGGTGCGTGGACTCATCGCCAGCTGCCAAAATCACGCTCTGATTGATGCGCGCCATCATCCGATCTGGAAATTCGACAAAATATCCATCAGGCACCTTGTAAGGATCCTTCCGGAACTGGTCACTTTCCCATATGTTTTTTTCTGTAGCCATTTCTTTTTCTCCGATTGTTAGACACACAAATGTTGCAGCGGTTTAATCAGTTGACTCAAAAGAAGCTTGTATCTTACGAACAGCGTGAAAGTAAGACGCTTTTAATGCGCCAACAGAGGTTCCAAGGGCATTAGCCATATCCTCATAAGTCATTTCTTCAAAATATTTCATCCTGAACACCTTCTTTTGTTTTGGCGGCAACTCTTCAACCGCAAGCTGCAATTTTTCAAATACTTCGTCACCATCAAAATAGGGATCTGATTTTAGCCTCCCTTTGATTGTGTCATCCGGATCATCAGCAATCATAGCTCGCTCCCGCTGACGAGACTTGAGAAAGGTAATCGCCTCATTAGTCGCAATACGGTACATCCAGGTAAATAATCCTGAGGTTTCCCTGAATCCGTAAAGCCCCTTCCATATCTTAATAAAAGTATTCTGCAACACATCATCAGCATCTTCATGCACCAGAACCATTCTTCTGATATGCCAGTAAAGTTTCTCCTGATATTTTGCCAGAATCATCCGAAACGCCCGATCTCGTTGGGCAGGATCTCGAAATTGATTGATTAGTTCGGCTTCATTTGAGCGATCCATTCAATCCTTTGATAAGATTTAGAACCTGTTTAACCACATTCTTTGAGGTAAATCCAAATTTTTCATCGAGCACTTCAGCCGGAGCAGAATAACCAAAGTGATCCAATCCCCATACAGATCCTCCGGAACCTGCCAATTCCTGAAGCGTTACAGGTAGTCCGGCAGTCAGGCCAAAAACCGGAATTTCAGTGGGAATAATCGATTCCTGATAATCCTTCTTCTGCTGACGGAACAACCCAGTTGAAGGTATGGAAACAACCTGATTGTCAATATTATGTTTCTTCTTTAGAATCTCAGATGCTTCCGCAAGCGTTGCTACTTCCGACCCGTTGCCCAATAACGTAATACATGAATTCATTCCATTCTTTAAAAGGATATATGCTCCATAGGTCGATTTTTCCGCACATTCAATCCTCGTCATGCCAGACAAGGCTGGCAAGTCCCGGACATTCTGCCTCGATAAAAGCAAAGCTGTAGGAGTCTTTCTGTTTGCCAGTGCCAGTTTCCATGAAATAATAGATTCTGCTGTATCTGCCGGGCGCAGCACGAGCATTGAAGCTTTTCCGGAATGATTCCTGAGCTTTTCAAGGAGCCTGATCTGTGCTTCCTGCTCAACAGGCTGGTGAGTTGGACCATCTTCCCCTACCCTGAAGGCATCATGCGTCCATACGTAAACAACCTGAAGCTCCATTAATGCAGCCATGCGTACCGCCGGTTTCATATAATCAGAGAAAACAAAAAAAGTACCGCATACTGGGATAATTCCGCCATGAAGGGCCATCCCGTTTGCGATCGAAGCCATAGTCAATTCTGATACACCTGCCTGTAGAAAGGCGCCACTGAATTTCTGATAACCAAAGGCATTGGTATTCTTAAGAAATACATCAGTCTTATCGGAATTGGCAAGATCAGCAGACATAACCACCAGATTATCAATTTTCCGACCTAGTTGCGCAAGTACTATTCCTGAAGATTCACGGGTGGCAATATTTGGTTTGGCCTGCATAGCCTTCCAATTTATGGCAGGCAATTTCTTTTGCAACCAATTATTCAGACGTTTATCCAATACCGGATTTGCCGTAGACCAATTATTATAAGCAACCTTGCGCTCAGCCACTTTATCGAGCTTTGCCCTGAGAACTTTCTGATAATATTCCCGGACATCAGGGAATATACGGAAAGGATCGGTCGGGTCCCCACCAAGGTTCCGTATGGTAGCATCAAAAGAGGCCCCCGCCTTACTTATCGGTTGTCCGTGCGTAGATGTCTTCCTTTCAAAATTATTACCGTTTGCATCCAGACATCCTTTGCCCATGATGGTTTTTCCGATAATTATTACTGGTCTCTTATCCTCCGACACAGCTTCTGCAAGAGCCTGTCTGATAGAATCCTGACTATTTCCATCAATGGTCAAAACCCTCCAACCCCATGACTGATACTTCATCGCGGTATCCTCCCGGGTAACAGCACTGGTTTCAGTGGATAACTGAATGTCGTTGGAATCATAAAACATGATCAGGTTATTCAGCCCAAGATAGCCGGCAATCCGGCCTGCCCCCTGCGAAATCTCTTCCTGAATACCTCCGTCGGAAATGAAAGTGTATGTTTTGTGCGAAGTCCATTCTCCAAACTTTTCGGCCATGATACGTTCAGCAATCGCTGCACCAACAGCCATTGTATGTCCCTGTCCCAGAGGTCCGCTGGTGTTTTCAATTCCTCTGCTGATATTGACTTCAGGATGACCGGGAGTCGCACTCTTCCATTGTCTGAAATTCTTCAGGTCGTCCATAGAAAAATAATCACAAAGAGACAATACAGAATAAAGCATTGGTGACATATGACCCGGATCGAGAAAAAACCGGTCACGAAATGGCCAGCTTGTATCCTTTGGATCAAAAGTTAGAAATTCTGAAAATAAAATCTGGATAAAGTCAGCTCCACCCATAGCACCACCGGGATGGCCTGATTTTGCTTTCTCTACCATGGAGGCTGATAATATCCTGATATTGTCTGCCGCCCGATCCACTATTTGCTTATTCATCTTAATATTCTTTAGTAAGGTCATTAGGAACCGAGCGAAAATAGCAATTTTTTTACCTTTGCTGACTAACAAAACAGCAATGGGACTAAAATGCGGCATTATCGGGATAACAAATACAGGAAAAACCACCCTGTTCAATTGTATCTCTGAGACAAAAGTAGCTACCAGCAATTTCGCTTTTAGCACCAATAAATCAAACCTCGGTCAGGTGAAAGTTCCTGACGAGCGGTTATGGAAACTCGACTCCCTGATCCATTCAGCCAGGGTTATGCCAACTACGGTTGATATAGTCGATATACCGGGGCTTACAAAGGGCTCATCAAAAGGGGAAGGCGTTGGCAACAGCTTTCTTGCCGACATCAGGAATTGCGATGCACTGATTCATGTTGTTCGCTGTTTCGATGATCCGAACCTTACTCATATCGATACAACCATTAATCCGGTCAGAGACCGTGAAACGATAGACCTTGAGTTGCAGGTCAAGGACCTGGATGCCATAGACAAAAGAATAAGCAAACTCGAAAAGGGAGCTAAGGCAGGGGACAAGATTTCGAAACATGGATTGGAAGTCGTTACAGCAATCAAAGCTCATCTTGAGGATTTTCAAAATGTTCGAACCATGAATCTCTCTCATGAACAGCAGGAACATATTTCGGATTTATGCCTATTAACAGCAAAACCAGTAATCTATGTGTGTAATGTTGATGAAAAATCAGCTGTCACCGGGAATGATTACACAGCCCGGTTTATTGAATCTGTTAAATCCGAAAAGGGCGAAACAATTATTATCGCTGCAAAAGCTGAGTCTGAAATTGCAGAGTTGGAAGATCCGGATGACCGCCTTGCCTTCCTCTCAGAATTAAGCCTTGATGAACCAGGAGTAAATAAGCTTATACGCTCTGCTTTCTCAATCCTTGACCTAGAGGTGTTTTTTACCGCAGGCCCGAAAGAGGTACGCGCCTGGACTATACACAAAGGTGCTGCTGCACCCGAAGCTGCCGGCGTGATTCATTCTGATCTGCAAAGAGGCTTTATCAGGGCCGAGGTAATTAAATATAAAGATTACATCACCTATAAAACTGAGGCGGCCTGCCGCGATGCAGGAAAACTCTTTATCGAAGGGAAAAATTACATTGTTGAAGACGGAGACGTACTTCACATACGTTTTAATGTCTGATAAAACGCTAACCAGATGCGCTTAAAATTCAGATTACTGCTGATCCCTGTGCTCTTTGCCGGACAATTTGCTGCGATCAGCGCCAGTGGGCAGACAACTGGCGAAAAACCCGCTATCGTTGTCGGGATAGTTGTTGATGGCCTGAAATACGAATGGATTGAACATTATTGGAATCTTTTCGGTGAAGGGGGAATCAAAAAATTGATAAAACAAGGTACAAGCTATACAGATGCCTCAGTACCTTTTCTATTTGCAGATGCCGGATCATCGCATGCAAGCATCTCAACAGGTGCCTCACCGGCAATTAACGGGATAGTTTCAGAATATTGGTATAGCCGTCTCAGAAGGGAACCTGTGAATTGCACCAAAGATTTTCTCGCAAAATCCGTCGGTGGCAATAATGACAATGCAAAACATTCGGCAAGCCAGCTTCTGGCAAATACTATTGGCGATCAGCTTATCCTTGCATCAAACTACAAGTCGAAAGTTATCGCTGTTTCTATCAGACCAGAAGCGGCAATTCTCCTGGAAGGGCATCTGCCGGGATCAGCTTATTGGTTTGATGCTCCCTCCGGAAACTGGATTACAAGCTCACAATATGCAAATACACTTCCCGAATGGGTGACCAATTTTAATTCCCGCAATTCTGCAGAACATTATCTTACCAGGGATTGGGAACTACTTCTGGCTGACAATCTTTACACTGGTTGCCCTCCTGATGATAATGGCCTTGAAACCGGTTACTTTAATCAGTTTAAAACATTTCCTTATAGCCTGTCGCGGATTCGTCGTGAGAGCCTGGGTCAGGACAATGAAATTATTGGAATGACTCCGTTCGGTAATACACTGACAACCGATTTTGCCCTGGCTGCATTTCTTGAGGAAGGACTTGGCAAAGACCAGTCAACTGATCTTTTATGGATCAGCTATACTGCCATCGATAGGATAACTAAACTATTCGGTCCGGATTCAAGGGAAGTTGCTGATGCCTTATTAA
>CAILAQ010000320.1 GCA_903832165.1 uncultured Bacteroidota bacterium
CCGATCCACCTCACCCCCAGCCCCTCTCCCGCGCTCGCTGCGCTCACGGGAGAGGGGAGTTCGAAGCTTGTCATTTACATTCTGAATTACCGCTCTGATAGACCCGCCATCAAGCTCGATCTGAAAGAGTTTTCCACGGATCCGAAGTCTGTAAAAGTCCGGACCGTCAGCGGAGCCGGACCGCTCAGCAATAATACCTGGCTAAGTCCGAATGAAATAAGGACTTCGGAAAGCACCATCAAGGTAAAAAACCCTAAAAATCCTATCTTTAAACTATCGCCCTGGTCGGTAACTGAAATCACCCTAACCCTGATCCAATGAAAACCCTAACCACCTCACCTCCTCGCCTTTTATGCTATTTAACTCCTCACCTCCTCACCTTTCTGCTCTTGCTTATTCTCTTAAGCTCTTGCGCGAAACCGGAGCTTCCAGTCATTTTGTACCCATCTGGTTCCGATTCGAAAGTGGAGCTCGCGGCCAAAGAGGTTCGCAGATATATGTACCTCCGTTCGGGCGAACTGCTGCCGATTCAGGTGTACACGGGGCAGGCACTGCCAAAGAAGTTTATCTGGCTGATGGTTAAAGGACAACAGGAGCCTGTGGCGTTATTTACGGATAACCAACGGGAGGTTATCGGACAATTCACTGAAGAATCTTATCTGCTTTGCAGCCCGAATCACTTTCCTGGAAAAATGGATTCTGGTGACAGATCCGAAAAGAAGAAGTTTAATCCACTGAGCGGAGATGCAGACAGGGCAGTTATCATAGGAGGCTCACCTCAGGGAGCCCTCTACGGTGCCTATGCTTTTGCGGAAAAGCTGGGGATAAGGTTTTATTTACATGGCGATGTTGTACCCGACCAGAATATAAAACCGGTAATTCCGGTAATGGAAGAATCCGGCATCCCGCTTTTTACAACCCGGGGAATTCAGCCGTTTCATGATTTCCCGGAAGGGCCCGACTGGTGGTCGCTGGAGGATTACAAAGCCTATTTCTCGCAGATGGTGAAGATGAAGATGAATTTCTTCGGATTGCACACCTATCCTGAAGGTGGGGTGGGACCGGAGCCGCTGGTGTGGATCGGAACAAAAGATCAGATGAATGAAGATGGTACGGTGAAATCGGCCTACCAATCACGGCATTTTACCACCACCAACAGTACCTGGTCGTACACGGCAAAACAGACCAGCTTCTATTCAAATCACCTGGGCGACCTTTTCGAGAACGATTCATACGGGATCTGATTATATGATCGGGATAAACGGATGGCCTGATGGAGAACAGGCAGAGATCGACCTGTTCAATAAAACGGGTAAATTTTTTAGAGAAGCCTTCGGATTTGCCAGGGGTCTTGGGCTTAAAACGTGTGTTGGAACCGAGACTCCACTGACTGTACCTCAGCGGGTTAAATCGAGGAATCCGAAAGTCAAAACCCTTGATTATTATACCGGTATGTTTGAATGGATTAAGCGGAATTATCCGGTTGATTATTACTGGTACTGGACTCCTGAAGACTGGACCTGGAGCGGAAATACGCCGGAGCTTCTGAAGATCACCATTGATGACCTGAAAGCAGCACAGGAAGCGGTAGCTGCCGTTGGGAATCCATTCCGTCTGGCGACATGCGGCTGGGTTTTGGGTCCTGTTCAGGACCGGTCGATGTTCGATAAGTTCCTGCCAAAATCGTGGCCGATGAGCTGTATCAATCAGCAGGTTGGTTTTACTCCTGTTGATCCCGGATTTGCAAAAGTCACCGGTCGATCTTTATGGGCTATTCCATGGATGGAGGATGATCCGGCCCTCACCAGCATGCAGTTGTGGGCAGGCCGAATGCGTGCCGATGCTGCAGATGCCCTGGCTTACGGATGCGATGGATTTATCGGCATACACTGGCGTACGAAAACGTTGCAGACAACCGTGAGTGCACTGGCACAGGCGGGTTGGAAAATAGTGACAAGTGACGGGTTACAAGTGACGAATAAGGCCGTCACCAGTCACCAGTCACTTGTCACCCCTTCTGAGGCCGAAGCCAATTTCAAGCGCAAAACCCGCGACCTTCCGATTGGCGATTTTTATGCTGATTGGGCATTTGCGCAGTTTGGCAGCGGAGCAGCTGATTCGATGGCAAAAATAATGACCGGCCTCGACGGGCAGGAAGTATCGATAAACAGCGGAGGCGGCAAGAAAACACGGTTACCGCGTCAGGGCGACTGGACTGGTCCGGGTGGTGTGATCATCGATACGCTTACCTGGGAAAAAAGGGCACCGGATTATGCTTTTGTTGACCGGATTGAATCCTGGCGGAGTAAGGTTAAAGGCGCCGGCAACCTCGAACGTTTTGATTACTGGCTCAATTTCTTCAGATACCACCGCGCTTTCGGAAAATTTGCCTGTGCACTCGGGGAAACTGAAAGGTTACTTAAAAAAGTGGAAAAATCTGGTCAGACTGATCCCGGGTCTTTTATGGACCAGTTTATCAGCCAAAGGATTAAGCTGATTGATGCGGTTAATGAGGCTCTTGGGTATTTGCTGGCTTATGCATCTACTCCTGGTGATCTGGGTACGATTGCCAATTGGGAACAGCATCTGTTAACCTATAATGTGGAAGGTCACTCTGCCAGGATCGAAAAGGTTACCGGCCGGAAACTTCCTCCAGAAGCTCAGCCTTCATTGGAGATGCTGAAAATCAAAAAGGTATTGGTACCAACAGTCAGAACCCAGATTTCTAAAGGGGAAAGCCTGCCTGTTAAACTGCTCCTTTATGGAATAGAGCAGGAGAAATCGGTAGTGCGATACAAAATGCTGGGGTCTGAAAAATATCAGGAAGTAGCCTTTTCGCAAGTTGCACGCGGAGTATATCGTGCCGAAATTCCTGCTAATGCAATTACCGACGACTTTGAGTATAATATCAGTATAAAAGAAAAAGGCGGTAAAGAGCATATCTGGCCGGCGACGGCTCCGAAGATGAACCAGACGGTGGTGGTTCGCTGACGCTCACTAAGAGGCCTCGCTGACGCTCGGCTAATAGGTTCGGCTAACGCCTCACTAATTGGTTCGCCTGCGGCTCACTAATTGGTTCGCTTCGCTCACTAATAGGCTCCCTTCGGTCGCTAATAGGTCGGCTTCGCCTCCTAATAGAGGTTTTTGTAACAATTTCCCTGTTTCAAGCGTCTAACTGGCGTATCTGAAACCAAATTGAAATGAAAACTAAACTTGTTTTTAAATCGCTGTTATTAATCGCGATCCTATTTGCCGGCATTTCGATGAATGGCCGCGCTCAATCCCTCACTGGCGACTGGTATTCGGGAGCTGAAGTCCAGGGGATGTTTCTGAGACTGAACCTTCATATATCCGGGGAGTCAGGTGCTTATCAGGGAAATTTTGATAGCCCTGAACAGGGAGCGATGGCAATTCCACTCACCTCAGTGACTCTTAAAGGACAAGCGTTTGAGTTTGCTTTTGCACCTGCCGGCCTGTCTTACAGCGGAACAATTGACCCTGGTCACACCATCATCACAGGCTCCTTTAGGCAAGGGAATCTTGATGTTAAACTCACTTTTACCAGGACCCCTGTTGAGCTGCCTGAAAACAGCCCCTCCAGAATTAAGGAAAAATATGATAAGCAGGAAGTATATATCGAAATGCGTGATGGGATAAAACTTTTCACCTCAATATATACTCCCAGGAATATGAGCGGGCCTGCTCCAATGATCATGATGCGGTCGCCCTATAATTCAGAGCCTGGTGGGGAATCTGAATATAATTTCTTTTTGTCAGCCTATTATCGCTATGTGAAAGCCGGTTATATTCTTGTATTCCAGGATGTCAGGGGTAGATACATGAGCTATGGTACCTACGTAAATGTCAGGCCATTTAATCCCGATAAAAAGGGGACAGATATTGATGAAGCATCGGATACCTATGATACCGCTGATTGGTTAGTTAAGAATGTTAAGAACAACAATGGGAATATTGGGGTAATGGGCATCTCCTATCCGGGATTCTATTCCACCATGGCAGTTCTGGCTAATCACCATGCAATCAAGGCTGTGAGCCCGCAGGCACCGGTCACAAACTGGTTTATCGGCGACGACTGGCATCATAATGGAGCGTTTATGATGCTCGACGGTTTTAGTTTTTATAAAAGCTTTGGGGATCCGATGGCAGTTCCGACCCGCCAGAATAAGGGTAGTGGAATGCGCTGGGGCATGCAGGACAGCTATGAATTTTTTATGCGTCTGGGGCCGCTGAAAAACACATCGAAGTATTATCCTGATAGTATCAAATACTGGCATGAACTGATGGCTCATCCGAATTACGATTCATGGTGGAAAGCTACTGATCCGAGACCCTACCTGAAAAAAGTGCAGCCTGCAGTGATGACGGTTGGTGGCTGGTTTGATGCTGAAGATCTCTGGGGTGCACTGCATACTTATGGAGCTATTGAGAAGCAGAACTCCCAATCTGTAAAGAATACACTGGTGATGGGGCCATGGTCGCACGGCCAATGGGGAATGGGAAAGGCTGAAAATCTCGGAAATATTTACTGGGGATTTGATTCCAATGAAGCCTATCAGGCATTGGAAATGAAGTTCTTCGATTATTATCTGAAAGGTAGTGGAGAGGGGCAGTTTCCGGAGGCAACAATTTTCCTCACGGGTGCGAATGAATGGAAGTCATTTGAGACCTGGCCACCGAAAAATATCGAGGAAAAGGTGCTTTATTTCCAGCCCGATGGCTTACTCTCATTCACTGAACCTGCTGTAAAGGACAATTTTGATGAGTACGTATCGGACCCGATGAAACCGGTTCCCTATCGTGAAGATGTGCATTTACAGCGTGATGCTGTGTATATGGATGATGACCAGCGGTTTGCTGCACGCCGGCCCGATGTTATGGTTTATCAGACTGATGTGTTGACGGACAACATCACTTTCACCGGTCCGCTGACAGCGGAATTATATGTTACCACAACAGGAACCGATGCTGATTTTGTGGTTAAGCTGATCGATGTTTATCCTGATGTGGCTTCGGCTCCGGCAGGGAAGGATGTGAAAGTTCCAATGGGTGGTTACCAGATGCTGGTCCGGGGGGAAATCATGCGGGGCCGCTATCGCAATTCCTATGAGAAACCCGAAGCTTACAAACCGGGCGAAGTCACCAAAGTGAAATTTGAACTGCCCGATATTGCCCACCAGTTTAAGAAGGGTCATAAAATCATGGTTCAGGTTCAGAACACCTGGTTCCCGCTGGTCGACCGTAATCCGCAGAAATTCGTTGATATCTATACCTGTGAGGCTTCAGATTTCCAAAAGGCAACAATCAGGATATATCACGATAAGAAAAACTCCTCGGCGCTGAAGGTCAATGTGTTGAAATAGGGCTCTGCTAGAAAATATCTTCTTTCCTGATCCCGCGGATGGTATTCTTTCGTGTGATCAGGAATATGAGGATATGGACCAGGAGGAAAAATCCCCACCAGATAAGAACGCTAAGGATGTCAGTTACATGTTCATACTTGTGTGGATTGCCCAGGTAAAACCATCCGAAGGAGACTGCTGACCATACCAGATAGGAGGTTACGTGGAAGCGAAGGCCCAGGTCGAAAAATGGATTCTCCTGACCATCTGACTTCCCAAGAAACCACGCAGTGAAAAATATGGAGACACAGTATACCATCGAAGTGATTGCAAGCAAAACCCAGGCTGAATGGCCGATACAATAACTGAGGCCAATCCTGAAGGCCAGCGTATATACTGCCATAAGAATGGCAAAAAATGCGAGTTGTCTGGTTAAAATTTTCATGGCATTTATTTTGAATTTTGTTTTCTGGTCATCAGAGTTTCAATTTCCGGACGGAAGAACAGACGGATATTTCGATCAATAAATTCATCGAGGATATCTTCCCCCATCGGGGTGATATAGTAATACTTCCGATCGGGTCCACCATCTCCTTTTCCGGGATTAAAACCGGTCATCTCCACCTGTTGAAATTTACGCAGGGCCCGGTAAAGGCTCTGCTCTTCGCAGGTGATTGTTTTGTCGGTATTGATTTCAATGAAATCTTTTATCTCGCCAACACATTTTGGACCATCACGCAATGCCAGAAATATCCATAAGGTGAGCTGACCTTTCTTATGGGTTTCTTCCCAGGCATTCAATAATTGCACTGATAAATCAAGCTTTGTTTTCATATAGTATAATACAAGTTGTATAATACAAAGATAATAGTATTAATCTGAATTTTCCAAATTTTCGAAGCTGTATTATTAATCATTCGTAGGGTGCCTGGTATAAGATTGAGATGA
>CAILAQ010000321.1 GCA_903832165.1 uncultured Bacteroidota bacterium
GCAGGAATTCTCCATGCCGGGGGATTGGATGAGATGACTCCTGAAACTTTTGAACTGATGACAAAAGTAAATTATACCGGATACTTTCTGTGTGCCAAATATGCCTCTGCTGTAATGAAAACCCAATCTCAATTTAAGCCGGGGTATTATACTGATATCATACAGATCAACTCAAAATCGGGATTAAGAGGCAGCAAAAAGAACTTCACCTATGCCGGCGGCAAATTCGGCGGCGTTGGACTGACACAATCCTTTGCTCTGGAACTTATTGAATATCAGATCAAGGTAAACTCGATCTGTCCCGGCAATTTCTTCGACGGGCCACTGTGGTCAGATCCCGAAAGAGGGCTGTTTGTGCAATATCTCCGATCTGGCAAAGTTCCCAATGCTAAAACGGTGGAGGATGTAAAACGGTTCTATGAAAATCAGGTTCCGGCTGGCAGAGGATGCACTGTGCCTGATGTCATGAAGGCGATCTATTACGTTATTGAGCAGGAATATGAAACCGGACAGGCCATACCGGTTACCGGTGGCCAGGTTATGTTAAACTGAATCTGCCTGAAAGACCGTCACATCACTCATTTTTTGATCCAGCAGATTTCGATCAGTCATTTTCTGCTGCTCTGACCAGTCGAGATATTGAGCTAAATCGTCAATAATAACGCCTTTAAACCGATTAACACGATCGATATCAAAAGAGAGGCGGCCAGTCCGTCGATCGAAAAAATCGGTTGATGAACATACCATTTCATGCTCTGCACAGAATTTAAGTTCAGCCCGGATCAGTGCCTCCTCAGGCTGCGCATCACCGAAATCGTTCATAAGACCAACTATCAGCTCAGTTTGTTTTCCATAATTGGCCACCAGATAGCCGGCATAATAATCCATTAATCCCAGTTCTGAAATCTTCCGGCTGATGGCACCTTTGTAATACCCAACTTCTTCTTCATTCCAAAGCGGGTCTTCAGTCAAAGGAATATGCCGGGTGGTGCAGGGACCAAATCTCTTTTCATCCGGCTTATCGAACCGCTTTATTACCAGATCAACTGTCTTTTCAGCCATTTTGCGGTAGCCGGTCAGTTTTCCACCGGCGATGGAAATCAGCCCGTCAGGGGCCTCAAAGATCTCGTCCTTCCGTGAAATTTCCGATGCCGATTTGCCTCCCTGGTGAATCAGCGGCCTGATACCCGCCCAGCTGGATTCAATGTCACTTATAAATAAACTAATTCCCGGGAAAGTACTGTTTACTGCATTGATAAGATATTGGGCATCTTCCCTGGTAGTGAGCACCCGTTCGAGGTCACCCTTGTAATCGGTATCAGTAGTCCCGATATAGGTGGTTCTTCCCCTGGGTATGGTAAAAATCATCCGGCCATCGGGCACATCAAAATAAATTGAATTTTTAACAGGAAGTTTATCATGCGGCAAAACGATATGTACTCCTTTTGTCAGGTGGAGCCTTTTCTTAGTCAATGAATTATTCATGGCGCGGATATGATCAACCCATGGACCGCAGGCATTAACAATAAAGGTTGATTGAATATTCATCGCTGTGCCTCCGATATGATCAAGGGCTGAAATTCCGATGATTTTGGAATCCTCGTGCATAAGGGATTTAACTTCACAATAGTTCAGGCAGACGGCCCCTTTTCTTTGAGCAGCTTTTATCAGTTCGATAGTCAGGCGTGCATCATCTGTCCTGTATTCCGAATAATAACCTGATCCCAGCAAGGTGGCTTCATTCAGCAGGGGTTCAACGGCAAGGGTTTCCTCCTTGGAAAGCATATGCCTTCGGTCTTCCTTCCGAACGTTGGCCAGGATATCATATACCTCGAGCCCCAGCGAGGACGAAAGTCTTCCGTAGGTTCCACCTTTGACCAGCGGCATGAGCATCTTCTCCGGAATCACCAGGTGAGGGGCGTTTTTATGGACTATCGCGCGCTCACGGCCAACTTCACTCACGAGGGCAAATTCAAGCTGTTTAAGGTATCGCAGGCCGCCATGCACAAGCTTGGTTGACTTACTGCTGGTCCCGGATGCAAAATCATTTTTTTCAATCAACGCAGTCTTCAATCCTCTCGATGCAGCATCCAACGCAATTCCTGCACCGGTAATTCCGCCGCCAATAATGAGGAGGTCCCACTTTATCAGCGGTAGTTCTTTAATTTTATCAGATCTGGTTTTCATAAGGGTATCGGGTTTCAGGTATCGGGTGTCGGGTATCGGGTATCAGGTATCGGGTATCAGGTGTCGGGTTAAGGACAAAGTTATAGGAATGAAGTATATGGAATTAGCCCGAGGTAGCCCTGCCTCCTACTCCCGATACCTGATACCTCATTGCCAACTGCCAACTGCCAACTGCCACTGCCTACTGCCGACTGCCGACTGCCTACTGCCAACTGCCAACTATTTAGCCGCCCATCCCCGGGTACGCCGCACTGCATCCTGCCATTTGTGATAAAGAGTCTGGCGCTTGTCGGAGTCCATCAGAGGAATAAATTCCCGCTCAACACGTCTGTCAGCCATCATAACACGATAATCCCACCAGCCAAGGTGAATGCCGGCCAGATAGGCTGCTCCCATCGCCGTAGTTTCTACAACCTCCGGTCGTTCAACAGGGACATTCAGTATATCTGCCTGAAATTGCATCAGATAATCATTAACAACAGCGCCACCATCAACTTTTAGTGTCTTGACTTTTATTTCAGAATCCTCCACCATGGCTTCCAGAACATCACGTGTCTGATAGGCCATGGATTCCAGAGTTGCTTTAACAAGATGGGCGCTCCTGGTATCGCGTGTAATTCCGAAGATTGCGCCCCGGGCATACATATCCCAATAAGGTGCCCCAAGCCCTGCAAAAGCCGGCACAACAAATATTTCTTCACTTCCGCTGACTTCATTTGCCATTTTCTCAGAATCGGCAGCCGATTTAATAATCTTTAATCCGTCACGCAACCACTGAATGGCCGATCCTGCAACAAAAACACTCCCTTCCAGGGCATACTGGATATTTTCACCGGTGCTGCATGCCAGGGTAGTAATCAGGCCATTCTTGGAAATGACCTTTTTATCACCGGTATTCATCAGCATAAAACAGCCGGTTCCATAAGTGTTTTTCACCATGCCCTCTTCCAGACAGGCCTGCCCGAATAAGGCAGCCTGCTGATCGCCGGCGACACCACAAATGGGAATCTGATGATCACCATCCCTGAAATATCCATACAATCCTGAAGAAGGTTTAACCTCAGGAAAGAGGGAGCGGGGAATATTCATTTGTTCCAGCAAATATGAATCCCATTCAAGTGTGGAAATATTGAAAAGCATCGTTCTGGAAGCATTTGTATAATCAGTCAGGTGTTTTTTCCCACCGGTAAGTTTCCAGATCAGCCAGGTATCCACTGTTCCAAAAAGCAATTCACCCCTTTCAGCCTTTTTTCTTGCTCCGTCAACCTCATCAAGAAGCCAGCTTATTTTGGTGGCTGAAAAATAGGAATCGATGACCAGACCGGTATTCTCTCGGACATAATCTTCCAATCCCTTCGCTTTCAGCTGTTCGCAGATAGATGCGGTCCTTTTGTCCTGCCAGACAATTGCGTTGCTGACAGGTTCGCCGTCATCTTTATCCCAGATAATCGTTGTTTCGCGCTGGTTAGTAATTCCTATGCCTGAAATACTGCTGAAGTCTGTTCCTGCATCTTCCATCACCTTGCACATGGTTGCCCACTGTGTTGACCAGATTTCTGCAGGATCATGCTCCACCCAGCCGGCTTTCGGATAGATCTGCCGAAACTCCATCTGAGCACTGCCTCGAATAACTCCTTTTGAATCCACCAGCAACGTTCTGGAACTTGTGGTTCCCTGGTCGAGAGCCAGAATAAATTTTTCTTGCATATTGCCTCCCTGGGTTTTATTTAATTTTATCTGCCTTCAACTGTCCGGCAACTGCTGAATAAACAGCCAGCGCTAAAATTACGGTGATGCACCAAAACAGCCAGCCAACAGATTTTTTCATCATCGCATCATAAACAAGGGCACCATAAACACCGCCGAGTATCGGTCCGGCAACCGGAATCCAGCTATAGGCCCAGTCCGACTTCCCTTTTCCGGCGATCGGAAGCAGGAAATGAGCAAGTCGCGGTCCCAGATCCCTGGCCGGATTGATAGCATAGCCGGTGGTCCCTCCCATGGAAACCCCAATTGCAATAATCAGGAACCCAACGATCAGGGGATTCAACCCTTCGGTGAATTTATTTGCTCCGATGAATAACAAACCTGAAACCAGCACAAATGTCCCGATTATTTCGCTTAAGAGATTAGCCCATTTTGAACGGATTGCAGGCCCGGTACAGAACACGGCAAGTTTAACTGACGGGTTGTCCGTATTCTTCCAGTGCGGAAGGTAATGCATCCAAACCAATGTGCCTCCGAGCAATCCACCCAGCAACTGAGCAAGGATATACATCGGGACATTAGCCCACGGAAAAGCACCCTGCGCGGCAAAAGCCAGTGTGACTGCCGGATTCAGATGAGCGCCACTAATGCTGCCTACTCCGTATATCGCCAGAGCAACACCCAGCCCCCATCCGACAGTTATAACAATCCAACCGGAGTTTTCTGATTTGGTTCCCTTAAGGACCACTCCCGCCACCACACCATCACCAAACAGCACAAGTATGGCAGTTCCAATTAATTCGGCTAAAAATTGTGACATAAGTTTAGATTTTGATCCTCTTAAAAGTAGGAAGAACCCCTCTAAAATCAAAGGAATAATTAAGTTTGTACCTACTCTAATTATAAACCGCTCTACTTTGGAAAAAAGCGATCAAACACCAGGAACAGCAAACGGTGAGAAAAAAAAGGTCATTGTTCCCAAAACATTGATCTACACATTGTTCAGTAGTCTTTTCGTGGTTGCGCTGCTGACATTGCTCCAGGTTTATAAAATTCTTGATATTCCCGCAACTGTACTTCTGGTTGGACGTTGGATTGTTATAGCCCAGATTATTCTCTATGCGGTATTCAAAAGATCACTGACAACCTGGATTTTGATAAGCATGATTGTCGGGGCTGAGTTCGGACATGATCTCCCCGAAATTGCTGTCGGCATGAACCTGATCAGTAAAATATTCCTCCGGCTGATCAAGACAATCATTGCTCCCCTGCTCTTTGCCACAATTGTTTGCGGAATTGCCGGGCATTCCAACCTGAAACAGGTTGGCAGAATGAGCTGGAAATCACTGGTATATTTTGAGGTTGTCACGATTATCGCGCTTTTCATTGGTCTGATCGCAATAAATGTCGCAAAGGCAGGCGTTGGTGTCACCATACCGGCTGCTATTAATCAGGCAAATGCACCTGAAGTGGTCCCGCAAACGACCGCCGAGATCATTCTGCATATCTTCCCGGAAAACATAGCCAAATCGATATACGAGGGTCAGGTTTTGCAAATCGTCATTTTCAGCATTCTTTTTGGAATCGCCGTGGCCATGATGAAACAAAAGTATTACGGCCCGATGATCAGATTCACGGAATCCCTTGCTGAGGCCATGTTCAAGTTTACACAGATCATCATGTATTTTGCCCCATTTGCCGTTTTTGCTGCAATTGCATACAGTGTGGGACATATGGGAATTGATATACTTGTTAACCTGTTCAAGCTGCTTGCCAC
>CAILAQ010000322.1 GCA_903832165.1 uncultured Bacteroidota bacterium
GAAATGGATGATTTAAAACAATCTGTTCAGAATGCCAGTTACGAACAAAAAGATCCGCTGCTGATATACAAGTTGGAATCGTTCGACCTGTTCAAGAATATGATTGACAAGGTGAATAAGGAAGTGATCTCTATGTTGATGAAAGGTCAGATTCCGATCAGCGAACCGGATCAGGTTAAACAGGCTCAGGCCCGTAAGAAATTGGATATGAGCAAGTTTCAGACCAGCAAGACTGATGTGCCGTCCTATAGTCCAGGAACTTCAACAGTTCCGGACGGTCCGCCGGCATCGCAGAAGCAGATTCAGCAGGTTAGGGTAGAAAAGAAAATCGGCCGTAATGATCCATGCCCATGCGGAAGTGGCAAGAAATACAAGCAATGTCACGGCCGGAGCGAGATTCAGTTATAGCCTGATTATAATTTCTTGAGATAATCCCGGATTCTGAGGTCTAATGTTTCAGTAACCGTGGTTAACGGTAACCGGACTGCATCATTGCATAAGCCCATATGTTTCAGAACTGACTTGATACCGGCAGGACTGCCTTCAGCAAAGATATACTGAACCATCTCGAGCATTTCATAATGGAGCTTGCGGGCCTCAACCAATTTTGCATTTGCCATCAGGGTAACCATCTGACTCATACGGTCAGGGCAAGCATTGGCAATAACCGATATCACCCCTTCGGCACCCAGGGCAAGTGTAGGTAATGTAAGCGCATCATCACCTGAAAAGAGAGCAAACCCTTCAGGACGATCCCTCAGAATAACCATAATTTGCTCGAAATTTCCGCTGGCTTCCTTGGTGGCGATTACATTCTCCTTGTCCTGCGCAAGGCGAAGGGTGGTGTCGGCTGAGATATTTGAGCCGGTTCTTCCAGGAACATTATAAAGGATCACCGGAACAGGACTTGCATCTGCCACGGCTTCAAAATGTTTGTAAAGTCCTGTTTGATTTGGCTTGTTATAATAAGGGGAAACATTCAGGAGGTAATTTATCCCCTGAAATGATTGCTCTCCGATCTGCTTTACAACAGCCCTGGTATCATTGCCGCCGATTCCCAGAACAACTGGCTTGCGCCCGCCATTGGTTTCCAGAATGGTACGGATTATTTCATTCTTTTCCTCCTTTTCAAGTGTCGGGGTTTCAGCGGTAGTTCCAAGAACCACTAAGAAATCAATACCTTTTGATATAGTAAATTCAGTAATTTTCTTCAACGCGGGATAGTCGATACTGCCATCATCGAAAAATGGGGTGACCAGGGCTACCCCGGCACCGCGAATTGGGGTTATATGCATGTTAAAAAAGCTTAAAAGATTCTTTTTCTGGCTGGTCGATATGACGGTTTTGAATCGTCTGGAGGTATTTAATCAGGTTGTCAGCAAGGTAAGCCAAATCTGTTCTTTCCTTCAACCCAATCTCAAAATCAAATACTCCACCGCAAAATCCTTCCGGACCGGCAAACATTTTTGCCTTGGATTGCCATAATACACTTTGAAGAGTATAGTTATCTTCAGTATTAAGAAAGAAGACGATATCGTAAGCATTGGAAATAAAGGGTTTCGTCTGTTCTTTTTTAGGAGCTTTAAAGAAGGTTAATTCTTCCTGGCAGATAAGTTCAATCGGCATTCCCGGAAAATTCTTTTCATAGTCGAATGCATTGAGTTCTTTCCTTTTATCAGGAATAACAAGCAACAGGTGACAACGCCGGTCCTGCTTGTGAATTGCTTTTGAAAACTGGACCACTGTCGGAACATTACCGGGTTTGCGCAGGTCTGCGAGTATCCCGATGGTCCTTGCCTCTTTCAAAGGGATGAAGGCTTTTCGGGCCCGAGCCTTATGAAAAAAAGCCAAAAGCCTTGGAATCAGAAATATACGTTGAATGAATGCTATCATAACGCTACAAACTTAATAAATTAATAAACTCATCTTCACCCATAACGGGTATAGACAAGTCATTTGCCTTCTTCAATTTTTCCGGTCCCATGTTTTCCCCGGCCAGGATGAAACTGGTTTTGGAAGAAACAGAAGATGTGTTTTTACCTCCATACTGCTCAACCAGGTCCTTCAGCTCATCACGGCTAAAACGAGAAAAGGTTCCTGATATTACAACAGATTTCCCGGAAAGAGGTTGTATCTGCCTGACATTTTCCA
>CAILAQ010000323.1 GCA_903832165.1 uncultured Bacteroidota bacterium
AGCATATTGTCACATTGGCACATTAGCACATTAGCACATTATGTCTGAACTATTAATGAGCGAGCTGAGCTCACTGCGTAAGGCCTGTGAAGCAGAGCTATTAAGCGATATTCTTCCTTTTTGGATAAAATTTGCTGTAAAGCCCGGGAAGGATGGGTTTTACGGTGCGGCTGACCTGCAGGGAAATCCGGTAGAGGCAAATTTATCTTGCGTGCTTACTGCCAGGATATTATGGACCTATTCCGAGGCTGCCCTTCACTATGAAAATCCGGAGTACCGGGAGATGGCCAACCTGGCATGGGTAGTGCTGAACGATAAATTTCTGGATAAGGTAAATGGCGGTTATTTTATGGAGATTGCACCGGATGGCACGGTGGCGGCTGATATCAAGCATACCTATGCCCAGGCATTTGTTATCTATGCCATGAGCAAATATATGGAGCTGGTGCAGGACGATAAGGTGCTGGCTGTGATCCGGGGATTCTTCACTCAGCTCGAAGATCACGCAAAAGATCCCACGCATCCGGGTTATTATGAAGCATTTAC
Organism: uncultured Bacteroidota bacterium; assembly: GCA_903832165.1. Taxonomy (GTDB): domain Bacteria; phylum Bacteroidota; class Bacteroidia; order Bacteroidales; family UBA12481; genus UBA12481. The sequence continues at coordinate 547 of CAILAQ010000323.1, forward strand.
ACGCGATTGGAAACTGTTCGGTGAAAACAGGATGGCCGATAACAATGAGCCGCGGTCGATGAATACCCATCTTCATGTGATGGAAGCCTACGCAGCCTTATACAGGGTTTGGAGTAATGATCGGGTGCGGGTTCGGCTTACCGAACTCCTTGAGCTTTTCATTGGGAAAATTATCAGGCCGGCCGGACATCTCGGAATATTTTTCGATGAGGAATTCAATGAAGTGGAGGCATCAAAGGGGACCTGTTCCTTTGGTCATGATATCGAGGCCTCCTGGCTGTTGGTTGAAGCTGCTGAAATATTGGGGGATAAAAGCATTCTTGAGCGGATGAAGTCGCTCTGCATACGGATGGCAGACGCAGTTGCCCGGGTTGGTGTTGATCAGGACGGTGGGCTGTTCCTTGAATCCACCCGGTTTGGCAGTCACCTCCGGACCAATAAACACTGGTGGCCTCAGGCGGAAAATTTAGTAGGTTTTATGAACGCGTTCGAAATGACCGGGGATCCCAAATACTGGGAAATCGTTAAAAAGGCCTGGAATTTTATTGATACACATCTTATTGATCATCAGCATGGTGAATGGTATACGAAAGTAAACCGCCTCGGCGTCCCATACCTGGTTGAACCCATCGGCGATCCTTCACCCTACTATCGGAATGATTGGAAGATCGATCCCTGGAAATGCCCTTATCACAATGGCAGGGCGATGGTGGAGATTATTCGGCGCTGCAAAGAAATGTGCTAATGTGCTAATGTGCTAATGTGCCAATTGAAGAATAGGAACTTTAGCCGAATTTTATACTTTTAGAAACAATTGATCAAGAGGTAACCTTTAAGGCCTCTATTTTTTAATTTCTTATCATTATCACATTAGCACATTATCACATTGGCACATTAGCACATTAGCACATTAGCACATGGAGTAATTATGAATAAAAGTCTGTACTTATATACGTTCGTGGCCGCTTTGGGCGGTTTGCTTTTTGGCTATGACACGGCCGTTATTAATGGGGCGATACCCTTTTTTACGGAGCATTTCGGCCTGACGGATGCCATGAAGGGCTGGGCAGTCAGTTCGGCACTGATTGGATGCGTGGTTGGTGCGCTGGCAGTTGGAAAGCCTGGCGATTATTTTGGTCGCCGACTGGTGCTGAGGGCATTAGCACTATTGTTCCTGATCTCAGCTCTCGGAAGCGGCCTGGCCTGGAGTTTCAGCTCGTTTGTTATTTTTCGTGTCATCGGTGGTCTGGCTATCGGCGGAGCTTCGGTGTTGTCTCCGTTGTATATCACTGAAATAGCTCCGGCAGCTTACCGTGGCCGACTGGCAGTCACGTTTCAGCTGGCTATCGTGACAGGTATCCTGGTGGCATTCTTTTCCGATTATCTTTTGTTGAATACAGGGATTAATAACTGGCGCTGGATGTTTGTTTCCGGTGCCTTGCCTGCATTGGTGTTCTTTGTCCTGCTGTTCTTCGTCAGTCAGAGCCCCCGCTGGCTCGTGATGAAGGGCGATATCGTCCAGGCCAGACAGGTCCTCAGGGAGGTGAATCCTGAAACCGAAACGGAGCAGCTCATTAAGGAGATTCAAAATTCGGTGAATACGGAAGTACTGGGTAAATCAGTCTATCTGTTTAAAAAACCTTACCTGAAACTGGTGATGATAGGCATTGCCATAGGAATGTTTAACCAGTTTACCGGTATTAATATCGTGATGTATTATGCCACTGATATTTTCCGGACTGCCGGATTTTCAACGGATTCAGCAATTTTACAGACTGTCATCATTGGATGTACAAATCTGATATTTACGCTGATAGCTATGCGAATCATTGACAAGATCGGACGTAAGCGCATGCTGCTGACCGGTTCGATTGGCATGACTTTTTTTCTGGCCCTCTTTGCTGTTGCCTTCATTTCAGGAATGAAATCCATTTTGCTGGTCGTAATGCTGATCGGCTTTGTCGCTTTTTTTGCATCCTCGCAGGGAGCTGTTATCTGGGTGCTTCTTTCAGAAATGTTTCCGAATAACATCCGGGCGCGCGGAGCCTCCATCGGTTCCTTCTCACATTGGTTCTTCAACGCAATTACGGTTTTTCTTTTCCCAACGGTGGCAGCTTACTTTTCAAACGGCAAGGGCATCGGATATATCTTCCTCTTCTACGCCGTAGCAACATTTATCAGTTTCTTCTTCTTTCGCAAATTCTTGTTTGAAACCAAAGGGAAAACGCTTGAGGAGATGTGACAATGTGCTAATGTGCTAATGTGCTAATGAAAGAATGAAGAAATTTAACAATATTACGAATGGAACCAGGCACAAATCCGGTTTTGGAAAAGAGTTTCGATTTTGCTTTATTGATCATCGAATTTGCCGAACTTCTTGAGGAGGGTCGGAAATATGTAATTGCCCGACAGCTTTTAAAATCAGGAACATCCATGGGTGCCAACATCCGTGAAGCACAAAGTTCAGAAAGCCTGCTGGATTTTATTCATAAAATGAAGATTGCAGCTAAAGAGGCAGATGAAACAGAGTATTGGTTACTGCTTTGTATGCAATCGAAAAACTACCCCAACCCGATTGGTTTACTGGAAAAGAATAGCGAACTTATGAAACTTCTTTCTTCCATTATTACATCCTCAAAAACAAAACTTAGTGCCAGAAATGCTAAGTAATTTAGCATATTTCTTTACATTGGCACATTAGCACATTAGCACATTGGCACATTGGCACATTAGCACATTAGTACATTTATTATGACCCACAAAGAACGTATTGTATCTGCCTTAGCCGGCCAGCCCAGCGATAAAGTCCCTGTTATGCTGCATAACTTCATGATGGCGGCACGCGAATATAAAGTGAGTATGAAGCAGTTCCGGGAAGATCCGGTTGTTATGGCTGAAGCCCTGGTGCGGTCGGTCGAAAAGTATGAATTCGATGGTATCCTGGTGGATATGGATACGGTAACATTGGCGGGAGCCCTGGGTGTACCGGTGGATTTTCCTGATAACGAACCGGCCCGCTGTCATCTGGGAATTCTTTCTGATTTGAAGGAGTGGCGCAATTTGCCGGGAGTTAATATCGAGGATTACATGTATGTGAATAACTGGCTCGAAGCGGTCAGACTGGTAAAGAGATATGTCGGTGATGATATATATGTTCGTGGCAACTGCGACCAGGCACCATTTTCACTTGCTGGAATGGTCAGGGGATCAGCCGACTGGATGACGGATCTGTATACCGCCGAGGAGGATGATAAGCTGGGTTTGCTGGAATATTGTACAGAGGCTACCACTCAGTTCATCAGGCTGATGGCTCAAACCGGGTGCGATATGCTTTCCAACGGCGACAGTCCTGCGGGCCCCGATCTGATACCACCTGATCTGTATAAAAAATATGCATTCCCATATGAGAAAATAATCGTGGAGGAGTCTCATAAAGCAGGACTTCCTTATACGTTGCATATCTGTGGAAATACGGAATTGATTCTGAATGATATGATTGAGACCGGAGCCGATGCGCTGGAGCTGGATTACAAAACCGATATCCGCAAGATAGCCGATGCTTTCAAAGACCGGATAACGCTGATCGGAAATATTGATCCAAGCGGCGTGATTGCTATGGGAAAAGCTCATGAGGTAAAGACAAAAACCCGTGAGCTGATCAAAATAATGGGTAAATCAAATCGGTTTATTTTAAATGCAGGTTGCGCTATACCGCCGAATACACCGGAGGCGAATATCTGGGCAATGCTTGATGTTGTTGATGAAAATTAGCTTTTGATCATGGCTGAATATTCTGTCGGATTGGTTCTCGGGGGTGGAGGTGCCCGCGGTTTTGCTCACCTGGGTGTTGCCAAAGCATTGGCGGAGAAGGGAATCCGGCCGGATATCATATCGGGTGTGAGTGCAGGAGCGATTGCCGGTGTCTTTCTTGCCTCGGGGATGGATCCGGATGAGATATTCCGTATTATGAAAGAGCAGGACTTCATGAAGATATCGCAGTTTAAGATGTCGAAAAAGGGGTTTATCCGACTCGAGGGATTAAAACAGCAGATAAAGTTGTACGTCCCTTTCAGGAATCTGGAAGATTTACCAATCCCGCTTATCGTTGCTGTTTGCAATCTGAATAAGGGCAGAACTGAGTATATGACCTGCGGGAGTCTGGCAGATATTGTTCAGGCTTCATCGAGCATTCCGGTTCTTTTTGCCCCGGTTAAGATGGGCGATGATTATTATGTGGATGGCGGTGTGCTGGATAATTTGCCGATCAGGCCAGTGCGTAAAATATGCGAAAAAGTTATTGCTGTAAATATCAGTCCGATTCATGATACTGACCGCCTGCAGAATATCATGCAGATTGCAACCCGGGTTTTCCATATGAGTGTGGATAAATCCACCATAAAGTCGGGCAAGCTGGCGGATCTTTATATTGAGCCACCCGGGGTGGATCATTATGATATACTTCGGGTTAAATATGCGGAAGAGCTTTTCCATATTGCATACGAGCATACAAAAGACTTGATTTCCGACGGTTTTTAATTCGTTTTGATTATTATATTTTTACTGTCTGAGAATCTCCGAAAGTGAATTTACCTCTATCCATACAGGACCATTATGATACACCTGCGAATACTCCGCAATTGTGGATTCATAAGCTGTTTCCTCATTTTCAGATTGTATTCAAGTATAAATTCCTGAGAATAACCCTTCACTCAAGAAAGCTATCGGTTCGCGGGAAATTTCCCACCGAAGAATGGGCGCGGTCGTCGCTTGATGTGATGAAACTTGTGGAAAGTTGCGGTGGCCGGATTCATGTCACCGGTTTGGAGAACATTAGAAATTGCCAGGGTCCGGTGGTTTTTATAGGAAATCACATGAGTACTCTTGAGACCATGGTTCTGCCATTTTTAATATCGCCCATCAAGGATGTAACTTTTGTAGTTAAGGAAGGCCTTGTCAAAAACCGGGTTTTCGGACCTGTAATGCAGTCGAGAGATCCGATTCTGGTAAGCCGGCATAATTCGAGGGAGGATTTGGTCAATGTGATTACACGGGGTCAGGAAATCCTTGCCGGCGGCCGTTCTGTGGCGATATTCCCGCAGCACACACGTCGGATCGAATTCAAGCCTGAAGAGTTTAATTCTCTCGGAGTGAAGCTGGCATCCAAAGCCGGGGTGCAGGTGATCCCGTTTGCGCTGAAAACCGATTTCTGGGTTGCCGGGAGGTATATAAAGGACCTTGGATCGCTCGATCCCTCCAACAGGGATGTTTACTTTTCTTTTGGGAAGCCGATAGATATTAAAGGAAATGGCAAGGAAGAGAATAAACAGATAATAGACTTTATCCAAAAAGAGCTGACAGGTTTTCAAAAGTAGGAGAGGACCCGCGGGTCCATAGCCGTCAACCTAAGGAGTTTTTTGCCTTCCGACGGGGTAGATTGAAGTAAGAATGATGAGATTCCAATTCAGAATTACGAGTTCCGAGGTCGGAGATCCAAGTATTCGTGAAGTAGAAATCCGCTACTTCATGGTGCCCTGAATCTTGTACATCGGCATTCGGAATTCTAAATTCGAATCTCAACCTTTTACCTTCCAACCTTTGTTTTATAGC
>CAILAQ010000324.1 GCA_903832165.1 uncultured Bacteroidota bacterium
AAGCGATGCTGCTCATCGATCACCACCAGTCCAAGATTCTTAAATTGAACGGTATCTTCTATAAGCGCATGGGTTCCAATGAGTATATCGAGCTGACCTTCCCTGAGTTCCTCGTGCAGCGACTCACGGTGGCTGTTTTTCGTTGATCCGGTCAGAAGCTTTACCTGGACAGGCAGATTTGCCAGCATGCGCGAAAAGGTCTGAAAATGCTGCTGGGCAAGAATTTCTGTCGGAGCCATCAAACAGGCCTGGTATCCGTTATCCAGCGCAATGAGCATGCTCAGGATGGCCACCAGTGTTTTTCCGCTGCCGACATCACCCTGCAGGAGGCGGTTCATCTGCATCCCGGATCCGAGATCCTTGCGTATTTCCCGCATCACACGCTTTTGTGCGCCGGTCATTTCGAACGGAAGATTCTCAGAATAAAAGTGGTTAAAAAGATCTCCGATCCGGGGAAATACAAACCCTTTGATTCTTCTGTTTTTCCAGTTCTTCTGTCGGAGCAGCCCGAGTTGGATCATGAAGAACTCTTCAAACTTCAGGCGGTAGCGGGCACTTTTTAAAGATTCCTGATCCTTGGGGAAATGAACGTTAAGAACGGCTTCGTTGATTCCCGGGAATTTCAGTGTGCTCAATAAATGTGCAGGCAGGGTTTCCGGAATCTTTCCGTACACCTTCTGCAGCAGCTGGTATTGGAGCTTATGAATTACCCGGGAGGTCAGAAAATTGCTTTTCATTGACTCCGTGGTGGGGTAGGCTGCCTGGTAGGTATAGGGATAAGCTACCTGCTCAGCTTTCGATGATTCTTCCATCTCGGGATGCATGATGGAATATTTTCCATTGTACAATGCAGGCTTTCCGAAGAGAATATATTCAACACCGAGTTTGATGGATTGCTGTATCCATTTAATCCCCTGAAACCAGATAAGTTCGATGGAGCCTGAAGAATCCTCAAACCTGGCCGTTAATCGCTGTTTTGGCCTCTTGCCAACCATTTCCATACTGGCAACCTTGCCCCTGACCTGAATGACGGTCTCATCATTCTGAATTTCACTGATCGTGTAAAACTTGGTCCGGTCAGTATATTTATATGGATAATGCCTCAGCAAATCTTCGAATGTGCTTACACCGAGCTCGTTAAGAAGCATTTCACCCCGCTTGGGCCCAACCCCGGGTAAGAATTTTATGTCCGTTTGAAGCAGTGAATCCATGGCGGACGAATTTAATAGTTCTCGGCGGCTTTGTTAAATATTGTTAATAATTCCGTAATCTCGCCACTTATCCTGATTTACGGGATATTTTTGCACCCAAAGCGCTTTGATTATGGAACAAATGATTTCCCTTAAGGGATTGGTTAAGAATTATATGGTTGGAATACAGGTTGTTGAGGCTCTTCGCGGTATCGACTTGGTTATTAAGCGAGGCGAATATGTAGCAATCATGGGTCCTTCAGGATCAGGGAAATCTACTTTGATGAATATTCTTGGAGCTTTGGATACGCCCACCAGCGGACATTATTATTTGAACGGCACCGATGTCAGCCAGATGCTTGATAATGACCTGGCAATTATCCGTAATAAGGAAATTGGATTTATATTTCAGACATTCAATCTGTTACCCAGATATGACGCGCTCGAAAATGTTATCCTTCCACTGATTTATGGCGGAGTGCCAAAACATGAACGCCGTGTAAGGGGGCTTCAGGTATTGGATAAGGTGGGTCTGTCAGACCGTGTGACCCATAAACCGAATGAACTTTCCGGAGGCCAGCGCCAGCGTGTTGCCGTTGCCCGCGCCTTGGTGAATAATCCTTCTATTATTCTGGCTGATGAGCCAACCGGGAACCTCGATTCAAAAACTTCTGTGGATATTATGAACCTTATTCGCGATATTCATGAACAGGGGAACACAATTATCGTAGTAACCCATGAAGAGGATATCGCAATGAGAGCGCAAAGAATCATCCGTCTGCTCGACGGAAATATCGCCAGCGACAAATTAAATGAGCATCGGGTAGCTTAAGGATTTTTTTTATCTATTGTATATTATTCTAAATAATTTACATTTGCGAAAAAATTGCCTTAATAATCTACAAATATGTATTGGACACTTGAAC
>CAILAQ010000325.1 GCA_903832165.1 uncultured Bacteroidota bacterium
CCTCCCTGAAACAGGGATGGGACCTTTGCTCCAGGTTAATTGCGTACAAAGTAAGCAACGAAGCAGACTCCCTCCCTATTTTAGGGAGGGCTGGGGTGGGTACATCTATCGATCTTCGTCACTCGTCACCCGTCACTTAATCGTCAAACCAAACCCGTTCCGGCAAAAAACCGGAATGTTATCAAGGGTAACAGCATACTCAACCGTCTGCCCTCCCTTGTAAACTTTGCCGGTAAGCGCATCTTTCCAGTCCGATCCAACAGGAAAATAGATTTTTCTGGTTTTCACCTGATATTCCATCACCGGGCATACCAGCAAATCAGGCCCGAACATATACTGATCCTCAATCGTATAGCAAACCTGATCTTTAGGAAAATCAAAGAACAGCGGACGCATCATCGGAATGCCTTCTTTCGAAGCCACCTCCATGTTTTTGAGGATATAAGGCTTTAATTGCTCCCTCACCTGCAGGTACCTTGTCATGATACCCAGAGTTTCCTCGCCATAGCTCCATACTTCATTGGGACCACCCGACCCCTGCGGGCTTCCCTCAATTTTCGTTGCCGGCGGACGCTGTCCATGCATCCTCATCACCGGACAAAAGGCACCGAACTGGAACCACCTGATCAGTACTTCATGAAATTGTTCAGGCGTATCCTTCGACCAGAAAAAACCGCCGATATCGGTGTTCCACCAGGGTATCCCGCATAAGGAAATATTCAGTCCTGCCTTCACCTGCCTGCGCAGGGTCGCAAAGTCGCCATAAATATCGCCCGACCACAAAACAGTACCGTAACGCTGACTGCCAATCCATCCGCACCGGACCAGATTGATGATATCTTTCTGACCAGCCGCCACCTGACCTTCATACAATGCCTGTGCAAAATTGAACGGATAGATCGATGACATTTCCAGTCCGTTTCCCTTATAATACCTGACATTCTCATAATCCAGCGGATCGATTTCAGGCTCAGCCTCATCCAACCAAAACATCCGGACACCTATGTCGTAATAATTCTTCTTGATTTTTTCCCACATGAATTGCCGGGCATCCGGGTTGGTGACATCCACAAAAGTCAGGTACCCGGTGAAAGGAAGAAAAGCATTTACCCCAACCTCCGGCCGTATGAGGTAATTCTTTTTCAGCATGGTGGCATAATTCTCGCTTTCCGTCTGAGTTGTTGGCCAAACCGATACCAGCAGCTTTATCCCCATGGAATCCAGCTCTTTAACCATCCCTGCCGGATCGGGCCAGAATTTCGGATCGAATTTCCAGTCACCCGATTTCGGCCAATGGAAAAAATCAGCGACAATAACCGAGATCGGCAGGTTACGTTTTTTATACTCCCTGGCTACCGACATAAGCTCAGCCTGCGATGAGTAGCGCAGCTTCGACTGCCACAAGCCGGTCGCAAAGGACGGCATCATCGGTGATTTGCCGGTCAGCGTTGAATAATGCCTTACGAGATCAGCAGGTGTTGATTCGCTGAAAATAAAATAGTCGATCTGCCTGGCGTATCTGGCGCTGAAACAGGTTTGAGTCATCGAAAGTTCAGCTCTTCCGATCGACGGATTGTTCCAGATAAAGCCATATCCTTTGCTTGATAAGAGAAAAGGAATGGATATCTGAGTATTCTTCTGGGCCAGGTCCAGAACGGTTCCTTTTAGGTCGAGACAATCATTCGGATACTGCCCCATTCCGTATAGATGCTCTGTTTTCTCTGCTTCAAAGGTCAGCATCAGCTCAAAATGATCGCTTCCTCTGCTCTTATATTGCCTCGCAATCCTGGTAACATGGTGATGATAGGCCTCTTTCAGCAGCACTTCATTTTTTTCATTCAGATAGGTCACCAATCCATCCTTTTCCCGGATCTCTGCCCTGATATTCCCATTTGAAATAACGGCTTTCCCTTCCGTAATGCTAATTACGGCTTTACTTTCCGGCTGTGGCAAAATATTCCAGATCTCATCCGAAATATGGAGGCTCCTTGATGACCTGAATCGCAGTGTATTCTGTCCAAACGATTCAATCCAGAACACCTCTCCTTCATTCTCCCAGATCAGCCGGTTTCCCGATATTTTAAACAGGCTTTCGGGTACTGCCTGGGCCTTACCGTTCCCTGTCCAAAACGGCAGCA
>CAILAQ010000326.1 GCA_903832165.1 uncultured Bacteroidota bacterium
CTAATATCCAGAAGGACAATAAACTCGCTGGCGCTTCAGGACCTAATGGCCGCATTATTCTGGAGATCAGCAATTTCCCATTCAAACTCAAGATCACACATGTCAGCTATTTCACCAAGGAAATAATCTTCAGCCAATTCCCCGATGACAGCCTGGTAATTGACTTAATCCCTCGAACGCAAAATCTTGATGAGGTCGTCATCTCAGGGAAGCCATTTATACAATTTTTTAAGAACAGCACTTTCTATATCCAAGACTACGCTATTCAGAAGGACAAAATCTGGGCGATTGGATTTCCCGATAAAAACATACTGAAACCAGAGCTGCGACTGCTTAACTTCGCTGGAAAAACGCTTGACAGAACCGCTGTCAATCAGAATTCGGGACTTTTCCAGGATCCATCGGGTACCCTTCATCTGTATAATCCGGATTCGGTTTTTCAACTATACTTTGATGGCAGCCAGATCAATTTTGCCTATCCTAACCCAATGGATGAATCGGCGGAAGTTCTTTTCAATTTTCAGGTTATACGAGGTGATACAGTCATTTTCAGGAAATTTAATGATACCCGCTCGTATTGTGAATTTATCGCAGGAAGCGCATTAACAGGCAGTCGTGACACTATTTTTGCCTCATACAACAGAAACCTTTATAAATCAGGAAACTCTGCCCAAAACTATGCCATCGGCGCCATTCCGACAAGTCAGATTTTCGAAGCACCTCCGGGACATTTAGGCGAAGGCACCCCAAGTAAACTTAGAGAAGATGGCATTAAATCAGGGGAAACATCCAGAATATGCCCAGATGAGTGACAAGGATATCATGGTTGCCGCTGGCACTAAGATTGCTGGAAAAACTCCAAGAGACTTGAATTCCGAGTTAACCAGGGCGTCTCGAAAAGCATACTCGGATAATATATACAACCGCAATATTGTCCATAAGGCAGTTAAGGCAGACCTGTTTTGCTGCAACAACGTGTTTTATGTTTTTGAAAGTACGAATCTAATGCTCTGGAGACTTAATGCTGATTACAAAATTCTGGACAGTTTCATAGTAGGCATGAATCCCGAAGCCAAGGAAATCAGGATGATCCAGGACCCAGTCACAAAACTTCTCTTTCTTGCCTACCGGATAAATGGAACCTGTTATGTAAGCCAGATTGATCCGTCAACCGGACTCATTGCTAAAACCAAACCCATAACCGGATTTCCTTTCGCTGAAAAGGTTCGGGTATACGATAGCCGTATCTATTTAATTTACCAGATGGCCACTGGTCAAACCTTCACGAATTTATTTTCGATCAGCCTTTGAACATTTGTCGTTTCCGGCAGAACCATTAATTTAACAGCCACAATTATAAACCTGCACATATGAGAGTTCAAAGGAATATCGCCTCCGCGGCCATGGCGGAAGCACCTGATATATCTGTTGACCTGGATCTTCTTTTACCTGTACTCGAGAAATACAAAACAAAAAAAGGGAACATGATCCCTTTGCTGCAAGGAACCCAGAATTTGTATGGGTTTATTCCGGAAGCTGCATTTGAAATGATCTCCGAGCATACCGGACTTAACATCAGCGACATGTACGGCGTTGCTACCTTTTATGCCCAGTTTCGCCTGAAACCGGTTGGTAAAATAATTATCAAGGTTTGTCACGGTACCGCCTGTCATGTTCAGAACGCCAATATGATCTCCGATGCCATCGAGGAATCGCTGAAGATC
>CAILAQ010000327.1 GCA_903832165.1 uncultured Bacteroidota bacterium
TCTATGGATGACGGATGATAAAGAACTGATAAAGAAAGGGATTGCGGAACTTGAAAAGATCGGATTCTGTTCGGCTGATGATTTTATGGACGGTACAGTCGTAAGGATGCCAAAAACCTATCCTGCTTATTTTGGCACGTACGACCGGTTTGATGTAATAAGAACCTTTATCGACGCCTTTGATAATCTGTTTTTGATTGGTCGTAATGGAATGCATCGTTATAATAATCAAGATCATAGCATGCTTACTGCCATGACGGCTGTTGATCTTATTCTGAAAGGCGAAAAAGAGAAAGAAGCCATCTGGGCAGTAAATACCGAGGAGGACTATCATGAAAGTACTTCGAAATAGGCCGGTTATCATATTGCTGTTGATAACGATTGTTACACTCATGAGTATCTGCGCAATTGTGAGAATTCCTTCCACCGAAGGATTTAATCCCAGTGATGATGGGGTTATTCTTGCGCAATCCTACCGGATTCTCAACGGGGAAATCCCGCACAGGGATTTTGTCTCGATCCGGCCGGCAGGTTCTGCGGCAATGCACATGATACATTTCTTTTCGCCACTTCCGCTGGAGCTTTCGTCGCGGTGGATGGTTCTGATGGAGTATCTCTTCGGTTCGGTTTTCATTACTCTTATTCTTGCGGGTTCATGGTTCAGGGGATTAAAGAAATCTCTTTTTCTCCTGACGATATGCGGATCTGTGGTTCTGATGTTTGTTCTCAATCAGAATCATTACAATCTATTCCCCTGGACGACCATAGATGCCTTGTTCTGGTTCAGTCTGGCCTTGTATGGATGGTACCGGTTGAAGAATAACCCGGCTGGCAGTCATATGGGATGGCAAATTCTGATTCTTTTCGGTGCGACCGCCTCTTTATTATGCCGGCAGACTTTTGTCCTGCCTGCGCTCCTTTTGGTGGTCCGCATGCTTGTCTGGGAAATCAACCTGACCAGGGGAAATCGGTTAAAGGTGATATGGGGAATATTCCCGGCGTTGATTATCGGGCCTCTGCCTGGATGGATTTACGCTGGAGTGTTAACGCTTACCGGTTCCTGGACCGATTTTATCCGGCAGCTCAGCGGGCGGACAGAGCTATGGGAGACCGGGGTGGCAAAGTTTTCGACCGCCTTCTGGCACTCACCGCTGTTGATATTATTTGGCCTGGCATTAATAACAGGGCTGGTTAAGGTGTGGAAATCCGAATCCGGAAAGAATTCATATTGGATCGATCTGGCTATAATGATTCAGAAGGCCATCAGTTTTCTGGCAAAGGCTGCTCTGGCTTTTGCTGTTTTTCTTAAACCGGATTTTCTGTTTGCCATTTCCTTTGCTTTCTTCTGGCTTTTGTTACTGGACATCTATCTGATATACCTGAATGATCGCAGGCTTCCAAGATGGACCCGGCCTGTGGGATGGATTTTGCTGATAGCCTGGACGGGTGCCATTTCTCTTGGTGATAATGCTCCGGTCTTTACAACAGGCTGGCTTGCCGGGACAGCGATGCTGATGCAGATCAAGGACTTCTGGGACCGGATTTATCGCAATGCCAGGCCTTACCAGTGGATTGCAGCCGGAATATTGGTCCCCTCATTGCTGATCTTATCTTTGGTTGTACAGCGAAGGGTAAATTACCGTGACCTGCCGGCAGATAAACTGGTTTGCAGTGGTGGGGATGTTTTCCCCGGGCTGGCAGGTGTTGATCTTTCCAAGGACATGTCGGATTATCTTCTCGAGATAAAAAGGATTTACCAGCAATCAGGAATTCCCAGGGACAGGTTTGCTGTCTGGCCAAATAATGCACTTATTTATCCATTAATGGGTAGTAGAAACCCTTTCCCATTGGATTGGATGCAATCAGCCGAATTTGTGGGGAATGAGAAACGCATGGAGGAGTCCATTTGCAAGATACTGAAAACCAAAGATTTGGTTATATTAGTTGAGCGGATGAATGTCAAATGGATTTCGTCAGGGCAAGTACCTGTTGATAGCCATGCAGCAGATTATCAATACCTTCAGTTGCTCGATTCCCTGGCTAAACCGGTTAATTTGGAAAGCAGGTTCTTCAAGGTATACCGTACCAAATAAAAAATCCCCGCTGGCAGGCGGGGATCGTTATCTTATGGCAGGGGATTACCCTGAGATTGATGTTCTATCTCTTGTGTTTTGCTTCGTCAGATACGCTGAGTTTCTTGCGACCTCTGGCACGACGATTGTTTAAAACGGCACGTCCGCCTACAGTTGCCATTCTTTCGCGAAAACCGTGTTTGTTCTTTCTTTTGCGGTTGTGTGGTTGAAATGTCCTTTTCATGATCGTGTCGCTTTAACGTAAGTATCCTAAAAATTGGATTGCAAAGATAAAGATTATTTAATAAAAACAAAAACCTTAATCAGATTCATCCGATCGGAAGGAAAATTATTTTTTTTGATACGAAACACTCCTCTTCAAAATAGTCGGAAATTTCCTGTACAACTGCTTTTCCGGCGAAAGGCCTGAGTTCTTCTTCAAGGTCGCCGCCTTTCAGGTATATGATCCCGTTCGGGAGATCGTTGGACCAACCGGGCCTGATCAGTTTTCGAACCCAACCAGAAAATTCCGGGAATCCGGTAACTGCCCTTGAGACTACAAAATCAAACTTTTCGTTAAGTTCTTCAACGCGCCCCCAGTGGACCTTGACATTTGCAAGGCCTGTTTCTTCGGCTACAGACTGAACCACCTTGATTTTTTTTGCGATGGAATCCACCAGGGTAAACTCTGTTTCCGGGAAATAAATTGCAAGTGGAATTCCCGGAAAGCCACCGCCTGTGCCGGCATCCAGAACTTTTGTGCCGGGTTTGAACGAAATAAAGCGGGCGATAGCCAGTGAATGTAAGACGTGGTGCAGGTATAAGTGGTCGATGTCTTTTCTGGAAATGACATTGATCTTCTCGTTCCACGACCGGTATAGATGGTCGAGCTGCTCAAACTGTTCGAATTGTTTCAGCGACAGGTTCTGAAAATGGGAGGCAACCGGATTCAAATTATACTTCCTTTGAAACGATTATATGATACAGAAGTTCTTTGGCCCTGAAAAGCTGGGCCTTAACAGTGCCGATTGGCAAATGGAGGGTTTCGGCGATCTCTTCGTATGAATATTCATCGAAATACCGAAGATGAACCAGGCGCGAATATCGGGGTTTCAATTCTTTGACAATGGTCTTGAGAAATTCGGTTTTTTGCTTACTGATCATCACCTCTTCAGGATCAGGTGTATCTGATTGAAGCTGAACGGGATTGTCTTCATCAGCATCACGCCCCTGGCTATCGATTGAGATTGTTTTGGTGTGCTGTTTGCGAAGGAAGTCGATCGCATTATTATTGGCAATCTTGAAAAGCCAGGTACTGAAGGCAAATTCAGGTTCGTAGTTTTGTATGAATTTGAAGGCTTTCCCAAAGGCCTCAATGGTCAGATCCTCGGCATCATCCTTATTGTGAGCCATTTTCAGAATCATAAAATAAACAGAATCCCAGTATCGGTTCAGCAATTGTGCGAAAGCATGCTGATCACCACTCTGGGCTTTTTGGACCAAAGCATAGTCATGTTTAGCTTTATCTGATAATTCTGATGCCATTACCAGGCGAACTTTTTATTTTTCGTTAACTTGGTTTTCAGCACCAGAAAGCCTGAGATTGCAGGCATAAGAAGATCGTAAATTAGCGAAAACAGCCATATCCCTTTCTCTTTAAAGCGTTTCATGGTTAGCTTCACTATCCAGAGGTGCATAATCCATCGGAAAAGAAGGAATCCAATCAGGTATCCCGGAAATTTACAGAAAGAAAGTAAGACGATAGTGCTAAGATAGAAATATTCGCGTGATGCCAGTTCAAGGCCAATCAGGAAACGATGCCATGGCCGATAATACA
>CAILAQ010000328.1 GCA_903832165.1 uncultured Bacteroidota bacterium
ATTATTCCATCGCCATCATCCACACAAACGACGGATTCCATTTTGTCCAATTCCACGAGGGCGGGAATAAATTCATCTGATATTCCCTGGATTCTATGTTTACCCACTTTGGTTCCGGTGGTAAGCGTAGGCGAATTTTCAGGTTCCAGAGGATGGATACGAATTGAAGCATCCTGTTCCTTCATGAATTTCCCTACCCCCATAACTGTTCCGCCGGTCCCTACCCCGGCTACAAAAGCATCTGGTTTTAAATTCCGATATTTAAGCTGCAACCAAATTTCCGGTCCGGTTGTCAGATAATGCGCTTCTGTATTATCAAGATTCTCGAACTGCTGCGGGCGAAAAGCGCCTTCACTTCCTGCAGCCATTTTATTAGCCAGGTCGATACTTCCCAGGAATCCTCCCTGTTCTTTACTTACCAGGTGAATAGTGGCGCCGTATCCTTTGATGAGGTTTATGCGTTCGGAGCTCATCCAATCGGGCATAAAAATCACCACAGGATGACCGAGAGCGCGACCAATAGCAGAAAAGGAGATTCCGGTATTTCCGCTTGTGGCTTCGATGATCGGCATTCCTGCCTTTAATGCGCCCGTCTGGAAGGCTTTTCTCAGAATATGCACAGCCATACGGTCTTTGATACTGCCGGTCATGTTCATATTTTCGGCTTTCGCGAACAGTCGCCGGGGTTGCCCTTTATAGAGAAAATTTATCTCAAGAAGGGGGGTGTTGCCAATCAGACTTGAAAGACCGTTGATTCTTTTCAGGTATAGCTCATCCATTTACAGCAGTTTTACGACTTGCTAAAATAGTAATATCGATGAGATGAGAAAATGACAATTTCCAGTTTTCAGTCCACAGTTTTCAGTCTGCAGTCTTCAGTCACCGGTCACTTGTCACTCGTCACCTCTTACCCTTTCATAAGCTGTTTGAGCAGGATACTCATTTTCGGTCGTTTGCCATGCATAATGATACAGGAACGAAAGATTCTTCCACCGAGCCAGACAGATATCAGGGTAAATATCAAAACGCCCGCCAGGCCGGCAATTGGCTGCCACAAAGGTATAGTGACCTGAGTTGCCTGTCTTACCAGCATCAGCATCGGGGTAAATGGAGGAATAAGGGACATGGCCGTTGCGAAACTACCCAATGGATTTTGTATAACCGGCATCATAACGAACATCGGGATAATCAGTGGGAGCATTGCTGGAAACTGGATTGCCTGGGCATCTTTAGAATCGTTGCAAGTTGAGCCCAGGGCAGCAAACATGCAACCGGTCATGATGATATTCAGCAACATATAGGCAAAAAACCAAGGCAGTACACTGTAAGGAATGATATCAGCCATTCCCATGGATTTAATCGATACAATACCCCCTATAATATATATACTTGTTGTAGTGAGTGAAACCGCAAGGCCGCCAATAACCTTTCCCATCATAAACTGGGTGGGGCTTAAGGACCCGAGAAGTACCTCGGCGATGCGTTCGCTTTTTTCCTCCATGACAGCCTGAAGAAGTGGAATTGCCGACATCATGAGTGTCATGAACATCAGGAACATCAGGATATAAGGAACCATGATAGTTTGAAGGATGTCGCTTTTTTTTGCTTCCCTGATATTTCCGGTTCGGGTATCCTGTGAGGCCAGGCCCATACCCTCCATGTTTACCCAATAGAACAGGTCTCTCACCTTTTCCGGAGCGATTCCCAGCTCCGCAACCCTAAATTCGCGAATTTTATCATTGAGCACATATCCTATCCAGTTTTGGGTTTCATCCATCAGGGAGTTTTCCGAATAATAGAAGATTCGTGACTGTTCCTTTCCAGGAACCGGGTGTATGATATCGGCGCCGATCCGGACAAAGGCATTTATCTGTTTATTGCGAACCTGATCAGATAGTTGCAGTTTTTGTCCGGCGGGATCCTTCAAGTTGGGAGAGACCAGGTCGATATAATATGCAGGGGATTTCTTCACCCCCGAAGCAGAGTCAATGATATCCCTGGCATTTCGTTCTTCGGCGCGGGTTTTAAGATATGATCCGAGTTGTCCGGACTGGTCAACCACAGCAATGCGTTTATCCGTGGTATCGATTTTATCTTTGGTGAGTGCCATAACGATAAATCCGCCACCCATGAATATCGGAAGCAGGAGCAGAGTGATAAGGAATCCTTTCGTCCGGACTGCGGCTCGATATTCACGTTTTGCTATAACAATAGTTTTATTCATGGTGATTATTTTTTTCAGGACGGGCAATACGGATAAAAATATCCTCCAGAGAGGGAGA
>CAILAQ010000329.1 GCA_903832165.1 uncultured Bacteroidota bacterium
AAGATGTATGCTTCTGATGCCAGTAAGTTTGTTCAGGCACAAAGCGTTGTTGAAGAAGCTGCTAAGGATTTCGGTCAGATTCATATTCTTGTTAACAATGCCGGTATTACCCGGGATACATTGCTGATGCGTATGTCAGAGGATCAATGGGATCTGGTTATCAACGTAAACCTGAAGTCGGTTTTCAATCTTACCAAGGCGGTCCAGTCTCTGATGCTTAAGCAGCGCTTCGGATCCATTATTAATATGTCATCGGTGGTGGGTGTTAGTGGAAATGCTGGTCAGGCAAATTATAGCGCCTCGAAAGCTGGAATTATAGGTTTTACCAAATCAGTTGCACGCGAGCTGGGATCAAGAAATATTCGATGCAATGCAATCGCTCCGGGTTTTATTCTGACTGAAATGACAGATAAACTTCCGGAAGATGTACGTAAGGAATGGGCTGAAAAAATTCCCCTTAAAAGAGGAGGAACACCTGATGAGGTGGCTAAAGTAGCCCTATTCCTTGCTTCTGATCTTTCTTCTTATGTCAGCGGTCAGGTGATCCAGGTGTGCGGCGCCATGCTTACCTAAAAGTGCTTATCGAATCTGTTTTACCTCTTTGGTTGGTGCTGCCCCTGGTAGCACTTGCTGTTTTTGTGGTGTGGATACTCTATTACCGCAAGCAAAACGATACGGTATTGCCAAAAACTGTTCGTGTAATTTTGAGCATTTCAAGATTTCTCATTCTGCTTGTCATCGGATTGCTGATTATTTCACCATGGATCAGGACATCTTTAAATCGACAGATCATTCCCTGGTATATTATTGCCTCAGATAATAGCGTCTCCATTCCACCGGCAACTAACAAGGCCGATTTTTCAAGTCAAAGATCGAAAGCGGCTAAAGAATTAGTCAAAAGCCTGGAAGGCCGTTTCCGGGTGAAGGAGGTTCAGTTCGGATCAAAGATTTCTGATGGTTTTGATGGTAGTTTTTCTGATCCTGTTACTGATCCGGGGCAACTTTTTGAGTTCCTCCGGTTGTTTTCGCAGACCCATGACCTTGGCGGAGTATTGGTAAATACTGACGGTGTTTCAACCAGAGGTGTTAATTTCGCGGAAGCAGCCTCGGAATTTCCATTCCCGGTTACCATTCAGGCCTCAGGCGATTCTGTCAAATCCCCTGATGTTCGCATTCAGGAAGTTGTTTGTAATGAATGGGTTCGAAAAGAAAGCAAGTTTCCGGTTCGCGTGTATTATAATACAGGTGACTATTCCGCAGCCGCGGTTAAACTTCAGATATCAGGCCCAACTGGAGTCATTGAGGAAAAGGTTATCCAAGCTACTGGTCAGACCTCACCATTTTGCGAGTTTATGCTGCGCTCGCCCGAAAAAGGAATTATGCAGCTCACGGCCAGAATTGTTCCGGATGATCCCGATAAGAATCAGGATAATAATTCGAAAGCATTTACCGTCAAGGTAATTGAACGTGAGGGAAAAATTCTTTGTGTTTATGAAGCGGCTCACCCTGATGTTGATGCCATTCTTCAAGCTCTTAAGGGGACAAATTCTTTAAATATTAAAGCAGTTGAGGCTTCGGATTTTATTGCATCCGATGCAGAATACGACCTCATCATCCTACATGGATTGCCATCACAGAAGCATCCCATGGGTGAACTTTTGCAAAAATCATCAGACAAGCAAATTCCTATACTTTTTATAATTGGGAAATCCACTGATCCTGTACTGTTTAACAGAATTAATCATGGGATGATCCTGGATAACAGGCGAAGGTCAGAGGAAGCATCAAAAGGTATACTCAATCCCTCATTCACCTTATTCACCTTGCCTCCTGATTTCAGCGCCCATCTGAATTCATGGCCGCCTCTTAACCTGAGTTTCGAAACGTATAAGCTCGATCCGGGATCACAGATCCTGATGACGCAAAAAATCTTAAGCATAGAATTATCTGATCCTCTGGCAGCTTTTACAAATACCAGAGGAATTAAATATGGCTTCCTATGTGGAGAAGGAATCTGGCTATGGAGATTGCACGAATTTCTTGAACAAAAGAACCATGATTATTTTGATGACTGGCTTTCGCGTTCTGCACAATATCTGATTAGTGATGACAAAAAGGACAGGTTCACGATTAATATTCCTGAGGAAGTGTTTGCTTTCTCCCAGATGAGGATTAACGGACATCTTTTAAATAATTCACTTGAAGCAGTCAATGAACCTGATATTCTTTTTACGGTAACCGATTCCATTGGTCTCAAGACGGAATTTACCATGGGGCGGATCAATGATTATTATGAACTTACTATCAATGGCTATTCCCCGGGAACATACAGATATACGGCAGAAACAAGGCTTGGAAACGAAATTCTTAAGCGTGAGGGCTCTATTACTATGGTAACCAGGCCAATTGAGCAAATTGCTCCAATGGCAGATTTTACAACTCTGAGATATATTGCATCATCAACAAATGGGAAATTTTTTGGACCACAGGAATCAACCGGCCTCATAGCTTGGCTGAAGGATCTCAAACCTGCCGAAATCAAGATCAAAAAGGAATACAAGTGGTATGATCTGATTAATTTTAAATGGCTGCTTCCGTTTCTTTTGGTTCTGCTTTCCTTGGAATGGTTTTTGCGGAGATGGTTCGGAATCCGATAAAATAATTGTCCTATGAAGAAGTTGTCCGTTTTCTTGTTTTTTATACTGATTATTTTTACCTCATGTCAGTTGCAGAAGGTAATGGTAAATGTTTATACTCCTGCAAAACTTACTTTTCCTCCGGATGTCCGCTCAATGTTGGTGACTTCACGCTTCGTGCCTGCCACCGGACCCTACGAGGATATCCAATGGGGTGCCTATGAGTCAGTAGACAGCCTTAAGTGGTCCTTATGTGAGTCCATTGTTGATACCCTGGCAAAACGAATGGTTGAAAAGAACACTTTTCTGGTTAAGCCTAAACATTTGCCACGGATGCTTCGGAATAATGACGCTCAGCTTCCGGATCCATTACCGTGGGATGGGTTGGCAGCTTTTTCCAAGAAAGAATATGTTCAGTGTGTTCTGGTGATTGAAGGATTTGATATTTCAAAAACTCCGGTTGTCATTTCCGGGAGCGATGGGGATTTTACTGCGCATTATTCTGTTGATTTGAAAGTCGCCTTGCGCGTTTATGAACCTGAGAAAATGCGTATGCTTGATGATTCAGTTTATGCCTTTAAAACAGATTTCAAAGCAACGGGCAAAACAAGACAGGAAGCAACAGACCAACTGCCTCATGACCGTAAAGCATTGTTTACAGCCTGTTCCAAAGCTGCTGAAAGCTATTATTCATTGATTAAGCCGGGTGAAATCCAGGTAAAAAGGTACTATTACCCGAAAGGCGACAGCTCCCTGTTAAAAG
>CAILAQ010000330.1 GCA_903832165.1 uncultured Bacteroidota bacterium
GCTTTCCCCAGGGAAGATTCACTTCTTCCTTCATTATAAGCTTCCGCTGTATCAAAATAGTTAATGCCCAGATCCACTGATGCATGAACCACATTGTCCACATCCTGCTGATTCTGGTCGCCCCAGTACTCTCCTCCACCAAAGGCCCAGCAGCCGGTCCCGAGGATGGATAATTCAATGCCGGAATTCTTACAGGTTCTTTTTTTCATTTAAACAAAAAGAGGTGCTTCTGCAGATCAAACTATTTCCGGTATCTTATAATGATCGCGAGAAGCTGTCCGGATTAGCTTATTAGCATCCTCGTTGCCTATAAAACGCTCATTCTCAGGATCAAAATCAAGTCGTTTGTTGCCAACACGATAGGCAATGTTTCCCAGATGCACGAGACTGGCGCTCAGTTGGCCCTGCTCAGCATCCCCGTTTGGTTTTTTGCGTGTCCGGAGTGATTCAATGAAATTCTTTTGATGATCAACATCCGGGAATATCCCGCCATCCTGTGCAATAAGAACCGAATCTTCCCCTTTTACCTGCCATCCGCCGCCATGCCGGCCCAGATACATCAGGCCTTCGGTGCCATATATTTCCGTTCTTGTTGCATTGGTTCTCCAATCTGGAAACAGGGTCGGGTCCATCCGGATATTGTTCGGAGTCTTTTTCATGTAATTGGTGGCATTTCCGCTATCACAGGTGTGGGTGTAATCTCCAAAATCGAACGTGATAGACTGAAATTCCGGCGTTTCCTTCAGCGACCCCCAGGCATGGTTGCCTCCCCATCCGTAGATCGACTTAGGGTGACCCGGATCACCCAGAACCATGCGGGCCAGATCCAGAACATGGCTGGCATCATCGGCCAGCACTCCGCCGCTGTAGGCCCAGTAATTTCCCCATCCTCCGCGGCTTTCCATGTCATGAATGTTCGGGTTATACGGGACATAGGGGGAAGGCCCGAGCCAGGCATCCCAATCCAGCCCCGGAGGAACTTCCGTATCAGGTTTTGCAACCCATTTCCCGCCACCAAGCATATTATATGACTTAACCTGAACAATCCGTCCAAGCTTACCGCTTTTAATGTATTCCCGGGCCGAAAAACCATAAGGGGCGCTCCTGTTTTGAAAGCCAATCTGAACAATCCGTTTGTATTTCTCTGCGGCTTCAACCATCTTGCGCCCTTCCCAGATATTTATCGATGGGTTTTTCTCCACGTAAACATCTTTGCCGGCCTGACAGGCCCATATGGTGGCCAGTGCGTGCCAGTGTTCAGGCGTGGATATCCATACTGCATCAATATCTTTGTCGTTAAACACTTCCTTCATATTGCGCGAATGCCCGGGCTTGTATCCTAACTCCTTCTCAATCATGCTGATCGCCTTGGCCGCTTTCAGGTCATTTACATCACAAACGGTTTTTATTTCAACATTAGCATTGCCTTTGCAGGTGCTGATGATTGTACCTGTTCCGCGGCTGCCCGATCCGATAAGGGCCAGAACAATTTTATCATTGGCCCCTTTTGCGGAGGCGGTTATTGGCAAAATTGCCGCTCCCATGGAAATTCCGGTAGTTCCGATTAATGTATTTCCGATGAAATCACGTCTTTTCATAACCTGTTAGTTTTTAGATGTTTTGAGCAGAAAATCTACAGAATTAAACATGATCTGCCTGAATTTTTCTATTTTCCAATCGTCCCAATGCCCGAGCGAAGTATATATCACTTTGCCCTTTTCCCGGTAATTTATCCAAAATACAGGTTCGGCAGGCTTATCCGGTACTGTTCCCGAAAGGAGAACCTGTATGGTTTCGGACCTAAGCGGCCTGTTTTCATAAAGGGTGTGGAGGGGAGTAACAGAACCCGTAAAATCCCCGGGTGAAACTCCTTTAAACAAGGGATGATTTTCCATACCCGGCACCACTGAAAAAATGGTTCCAACTTTCATCGAACCATAATGACCAACATAATTCCCGCCTAAAACATCCTTATCGAACTCCGGCCATTGATCCAGGAACTCCGCCACTTTTCCGGATGAGGTAACCAATCCTCCCCCGCTGTTAGGCACCACCTGGTTGGCATTGAAAGCATGACTCGCAGTTCGGATGCCCAACACAGGCTTTCCACTGTTAACATAGTCCTTAATCAGTTTCATTTGTTCAGAAGGCAAGGCACGGCGCCTGACAAAGACAACCATCAGATCAGCATCATTTAATATCTGAAGATTTTCAATATTATGGACTCCCTCCCCGGTTATCACAGGTTTTCCGAGGGCGAAATCGCAATTCACACCTTTTGTCAGCAAAAGTTCGTGAGCAAATGCAGGCAAGGTTTGGTTTGCATGGTATTCATTTTCCGCGATAACAAAAGCAACCAGCGGGCGTGCATCATTTTTAAACCTGAATTGCTTCTCTCCGGTAATATCTGAAGAAACAATGGTCGGACACACATAAGTTTCAATATACTCATTCATTAAGCTGTTACCGGTAAAATGCGACACCTTTGGCCATTGCTTGCTGTCGTACATGGTATCAGTCAGATCGCGCATTAAAACTACATTCAACCCCAGCCTCACCATGGTTCGCAATCCGAACGACCGTCCGATAACGCACATATTGGTATGAACACCCATCAAAATCACATTTTTAATACCCTTTTGCCGGAAAAGCCCTGCAATTTCGGAACCGGAGTCACTAATTGCATCATTTTCGGATATTTTGATTAAATCAATCTGGTGGGTCCAGGGACCTCCCTGTTTACATTCAACAGAACAATCACACCCCCCGTCGCTCTGGTCAATCGGCCAGACTGCCCCCTTTTCCGAATCCAGTGCCTCTCCGCTGAATGTTCCATCCGTTTTTTTAATTCTATATTTCTGCCCCGGTTTCCGGGCCGGATGGTCTTTATAATACGCTATGCAATCGCTGGGGGCATGAACAATCAAAACTCCTTTTTCACGTGCCAGGGAAATTGTTTTATTCATCACGGGGGCCATCTCGGAAACCCTTTCGGTAGCGCCTTTACACCAATGCTGATTCCACATGTCGCAGATTACAATGGCGGTTTCTTTAGGATTCCATCCCTGAATTTCATTTATCGCCATGTAAGCTGTCGAATCCAGATCAGAGTGAACCCTTTTTTGAAGCGACATTTTCATCATTTGTACTTCAACCTTCTTTTCACCCTGCCCCTTAAGTGATAGGAATGAAAACACCAGCAACAGCAGCAAAATCGGGAAAGACCTCGTGTTCATCAGTAAATAATTTTAATGATTTTTAGGGCAATAAATAACAGGCATGGATTTTCACGGTAAATAATCGTGCGTATCTCAAGAATACGAAGTCCTTTCAAATATAATATTATTATCACGGAGGCTGGTGGGCTTGTCAGGGAAGGCCTGCCGGAAAATTAATTTTTGAATAGTTTTTCCAATACCTTTGAGCGTAACGAATTATTTTTCAAATATGCCATCAGTCCTACCAGGTTTCGAATACGATATTTTTATCAGCTACCGCCAGAAAGATAACAAACAGGACGGGTGGGTTACCCGGTTTGTTGACCATCTGAAGGGGGAACTGGAAGCCACTTTCAAGGAAGAGATCAGCGTATATTTCGATGTAAATCCGCACGACGGACTCCTGGAAACCCATGATGTGGGTGCCTCGCTTAAAAACAAGCTCCGTTGCCTTATCTTCATTCCGGTGATTTCACGTACCTACTGTGACCCGAAATCCTTTGCCTGGGAGCATGAGTTCCTGGCTTTTATCGAACAGGCTTCAAAAGATGAATTCGGGTTGAAGGTGAAATTGACCGGGGGTAATGTAGCCAGCCGGGTGCTCCCGGTGAGAATACATGATCTGGATGCGGAGGACAAATTGCTTTTGGAAAGTGCCATGGAGGGAGTACTCCGTCCGGTTGATTTTGTTTATAATGAGCCGGGCGTTAACAGGCCCATGACACCCGATGATGATGACAAGGTTAATCTGAATAAAATCCGTTACCGGAACCAGGTTAATAAGGTTGCCAACGCTATCAAGGAGATTCTTGCGGGCATGAAGGCCGAACTGGCTGAATCCGAACAGGGATCTGCCCCGATCGAACCGGCGCACGCTGAGATCAGGCGGGAGGTCAGCCGGGATCGAAATAAACCGGCCGGCAAGCTGCCTGTACGAAGGATACTGGCGGGAGCTCTGATCCTTTGCGCCATTATTGCCGCGGTCCTCTTTGTTCCCAAAATTTTCAGCCGCGATAAATATGCAAAGCTGAAGGATTCCGACGGCCGGGTTTCCGTTGCCGTAATGCCCTTTAAGAACCTCACCAACGATACCATCTGGAATGTGTGGGAGGAAGGGATACAGAATGAACTGATTACCGACCTGTCGAACTATTCTGAGTTGAGAGTCAAGCAAATAGAAGCAGTCAAAGGGGTTATTCAAAACCGCGATCCTGCTGAAAATGCTTCCTTCACTCCCTCCTTTGCTGGTTCCGTTTCACAAAAGCTGGGTGCGAACCTGGTTGTTTACGGCAGCATCAAGAAGGCCGGCAAAACCATTCGGATCAATGCCCAGCTGCTCGATGCGGAAAACCTGGAACCTTTTAAATCTTTTCAACTGGACGGATCGGCCGAAAGGGAAATCCTGCCCTTTATTGATTCCCTCAAGAGCATGGTGAGGAATTTCATCATTATCTCTGTAATAAAAAAGCAGCAGGACCTGGAAATTCAGAAATTTGCCACCACCACTTCGGCCGAAGCCTACCGATATTTTATTTATGGAAAAAATGCTTTTTACAAGTGGGACCTGGAAAATGCAAAGAGTTGGCTGCTGAAGGCGCTTGAACTCGATCCCAACTTCAGCAGTGCCGCAATTTACCTCGCCGAAGCCTATGGCAATGAAGGGAATTATGCGGAAGCGAAAAAGTGGAGTCTTGAACTTTACAATAAAAAGGATCAGCTTCCCCTGGCAGAGAAAACCATGGCAAGATGGTTGTATGCAAGCTTTTTCGAACCCCTGAGTGAGTCGATAAAATACCTGGAACAATATTTGCAAATCGATGATCAGGTGCCGATTTTTTATTTCGAACTGGGGTTTGAGCTCCAATCCATTGAAGAATACCCGAAAGCCATCTTGGCATTCGAAAAATCTCTGGAGATCTATAAAAACTGGGGAAGCGCTCCCCCCTGGCCGCTGAGTTACTCTATCCTTGGTTATTGCTATCATCAGACCAAACAATATGAAAAGGAAGGGCAGCTATATGCAGAGGCGGAAAAGGTGTTTCCGGGTAATATGATAATGCTATGTTATGAGACCGTACTCGCAATAAACCTTGGCGATACGGCCACAGCCAAAATTAACCTGGATAAATATATTACAAGGCTGAAGGGATATTCATATTCCGAGGGAAGGTTAGCCTGGAAACTGGCTACTGTTTATACTCTTGCCGGACAATTTGACAAGGTGGAGCAATGTTACCGGAAAGCTTTTTCGCTGGAACCGGGAAACCTGCTTTTCATCAATGACTTAGCCTGGTTTCTGGTTGATAACGATCGTAATATCGATGAGGGAATGGAACTGGTTGAAAAGGTTCTTCAAAAGGCTCCCGAAGTGAGCTCAGGTTGGGATACCAAAGGCTGGGGACTCTATAAGAAGGGAAAATATAAGGAGGCCCTGTCATGCCTCGAAAAGGCCAGGGATTTATGTCAGATCTACAGTTTTGGAATCGATAAGCATATCGTGGAGGTCAAGAAAAAAATAGGTAATAACTTATGACAGTCGGGCATTTAACCGGGTCACCATGCGAAAACAGCAACACGTGATTCATCCTCCCCGTCCGCCGCTGGCCTTCCGCGTTGGGATCGTCGGCCACCGGCCCAATCGGCTTGGTTCCGCCGATAAGCCATCATTGGAAAAGCTGGTTGCCGCCCTTCTCGCTACCATCAGGGAAAATGTTGAATCGATTGGACAGGTAAACAAGGATATCTATGCTGATTATCCGCCTGTATTCAGGGCTATTTCTTCCCTTGCCGAGGGTTCCGACCGGATATTTGCCACTCAGGCTATTCGTTTAGGCTATGAATTGTCGTGCCCGATGCCTTTCTTTCAGGAGGAATTTGAAAAGGACTTCGCCCCGGAGTCTGGTCTGGAGTCTGGTTCAACTGAGCAATTTCGCGAATTGTTAAGTCAGGCGGAGAAAACCAAAAGTTTGGTCAGGTTTGAGTTGGAGGGAAGCCGGGCATCCGATGGAGAGGCCTACCGGAACAGTGCCCGGATTGTCCTGAACCAATCAGATCTGCTGCTGATCATCTGGGACGGTTATTTCCACGACCAGCACGGGGGTACTGAAGAAACCCTGCTTGCGGCCGGTGCTCAGCAGATTCCGATACTCTGGATAGATGCATGTGCACCGCATACCTGGCAGATTATTCATCCCGGCCAGTCAATGCCAGAAAAATCCGGAAAGGAACGGCACAGCCCGAAACCGGATGCCGGTTTGAATGAACTGCAGGGGCTGGTATCCGGAATTCTGGGTATTCCGGCCGGACACGCAGAAAAGTCCGATGAAGAGGACCAAGTGAGACGGATGACCGAATTCTATCAGGAGAAACCGCCCAGATGGAATTTTGCGCTGTTATGGAAATACTTCCGTAACCTGGTCGGGGCCAACCGGATTGGTTTCCTGTCGCCACGTATTACCCCCTTTAAAAATTCTGATCCAGAGGTCCCTCTGTCCGGTTCTTCTTCAACGGTGGGCAAACTAACAGAATGGCTGATACCCTATTATGAGTGGACTGATAAACTGGCCGATAATTATGCAGATCGATACCGCAGCGGGTTTCTTCTCACCTATCTGATGGCTGCCCTTGCGGTCGGACTGGCCCTGTTTCCCTTGGTAACCGGTTGGATCACCGGGGAGCATCATCCCGGTTTGGTGATTTGTATGGTGCTTGAGGCTCTGGTCATTCTCAGTATTCTGGGGTTAGTATTTTTTACCCGGAGCCGCCGCTGGCATGGAAGATGGCTGGACTATCGGATGACGGCGGAATCAGTGCGCCAGCTGAAACTATTTCTGCCCCTGGGCGGAGGTAAACCCTTTACCGGAAATTCGGCAGGCAGGGTGGAGCATGAAAGTTCACCGGTAACCTGGATGACCTGGTACGTAAGGTCGATTGAGCGCATTGCCGGACTTCCTTCGGAGCGATTGGATACCAAACATTTAAGGAGTTGTTTGGTCCAATATGCTGAATTGCTGGACGAGCAACTGAAATATCACGAACGAAGTGCCGGGATCTACTCGAAAATTGAGAAGCGATTGCACCATGCCGGAGAGCTCACCCTCTGGCTGACACTTGGTGCCTGCCTCACGCATCTGGTTCCTGTTGTTCTTCCAGTAAAGTTATCGGTGGTTTTTGGGAACCTGCTAACCTTCCTCTGTGGTTTTCTTCCGGCTTTGGGTGCTTCCATGGCTGGCATCAATCATCAGGGAGAATTCAAAAGGACAGCCAAAACCTCTGCTTCCATGTGCAGGCAACTTTCGCAGCTTGCAGATGAAACCAGTCAATTGCTTGGAGAACTTTCTGATGGCCAAACCCCTGAAACCAAAACCATCTTCATCCGGGTAACCAACCTGTCGCGCAATATCGCCAACCTGATGATCAACGAAGTTTCCGATTGGAAAGTGGTTTACCAGGACCGCCCGCCCGTTCTGCCGTCATAGGGCGATTGGCTAACTTATTTGTTTGGATACATATCTGGCGTTCGGCATTCTTCTGATGAAACCAACCGAGAATAAACTCTATATTGAGCCTTTAATGGTATTTGAAATGAATAGAAAATGAATAAAAAGATTAGCAACCGCTCTATCAGGGTAACATCGGCTCTATCTCTGGTGATAATGTTCTCGGGCTTTTTTTATGGATGCATCAAAAATTCAGATCCCGTTGTGCTAACAATGGCCAGCTGGAGAATTGAGGATGTCGCCCAGATGAACCGGATCAATTCGCTGTTCACCGCGAGCCATCCGGGTATAACAATTGAATTCCAAGCCCTTTCGACGGCGGCCTATGATGAGGACCTGCTGGCTCATCTGGAAGCCGGAACAGGGGCCGACCTGATCCATCTTCGGGGGTACGACCTGGCCCGTGACTTGTATGACCTGGGTTATTTGGCCAGCCTGAAGAAGGACGTGCCGAAAATGAACCAGTTCACCGCTCAGGTCCAGGGGGCCTGGTCAACCGGCGACGGCACCCTGTACGGAGTGCCACAGTCAGGGGTTACCCATGGAGTGTATTACCGGAAAAGCATATTTGATAAGTACGGCATCAGCGAGCCGTCAACGTGGGACGAGTTCATTACCGCTTGTGAAAAGCTGCTCGTCGGGGGGGAGACCGTTATTGCCCAGGGAGCAAACGACGACTGGACTTTGTACGAAGCCGAATACTGCGGACTGGGGGCCAATTTCTACGGTGGCGAGACCGCCCGGCAGGCCCTGATGGCTGGCACGATGAAAATGACCGACGCCGGTTTCGTCAGCGCGTTCGAAATGGTCAGGCAGTTGAAGAAGTACCTGCCAGCGAGG
The DNA here is from genome assembly GCA_903832165.1 of uncultured Bacteroidota bacterium. GTDB lineage: Bacteria > Bacteroidota > Bacteroidia > Bacteroidales > UBA12481 > UBA12481. The sequence continues at coordinate 8,558 of CAILAQ010000330.1, forward strand.
TTTGAGACTCTCGATTACGATGGTATGCGTGAGCTTTTCGCTTCAGGAGGGGCAGCCCTTTTCATCGGTGGATCCTGGGAGATCACCAAATTTGAGAGCCTGGGGTCGGGCCCTGCGCAGATCGGTTGGTTCGCTCCGCCAGTCGTCAAGGCTGGTGACCCCCTCCAGTATTGTTTTCAGATCGGTGGTGCCTTCGGGATGAACTCAAAGACCAAACATAAGAAGGAGGTGCTCGAATTTCTGAACTGGATGACGGAACAGGAGGCCGCTCAGGCGCTGATGACCGAGCTGCCGGGAATGTTTACCTTGCTTCCGGGTTCCTACACGCTCAGCCATCCGCTGGCCCAGAAGATGTGGAACGTTACCCTTACTGCCGACCTTACCCAACGACTCATGATCGAAAAACTCAGTGCCGAATCTCCCCAGGGAAGCGTACTTATGAACGAAGCCCTGACCCGGATGCTCAAGGGAACGTTCACGCCCGTGCAAGCCGCAACCTATGTCCAGGATGGGTTAGATACCTGGTACCATTCCGGTACTTAATTATCAGTAGAGTCTTTTCAGTGTTTTACCCCCGGATTACTTTGAGCGCATCGGGCAGGATCTCGAATTTCACCCCGCGCAGGTTGCTGCTGAAATTGGTAAACACTTCGCCGTCGAGGTGAATATACAGAGGCCGGTTGGATTGCATTGAA
>CAILAQ010000331.1 GCA_903832165.1 uncultured Bacteroidota bacterium
AGTATTAGATTCCAATTCAGAATTTCGAATTCCGAGGGTGGAGATTCAAGTATTTGTGAAGTAGAAATCTAGTCTCAATGAATTATTTCCAACTTCAAGGTGCCCTGAATCTTGGACTTCGGCATTCGGAATTCTTCATTCGAATCTAAACCTTGTTACTTCAGATTCTTCTGTACCCGGGTAAGACCCTCCTTCGTCATGATCCACTCGTCTCCCACCAGGTCACCGGACCAGGTATCTTCGGAGTTTTGTATGGAATAGAGCATTTCCTTCAGGCTTTTATCCAGATAGACCACTGTACCTGCAGGTAGATCAATGGTGACATCCACTTGCTGGGCATGGAACCGGCTGCGTTGAAACAGACGATAGAGTGGGTCAAGCGAAATCACTGAATCCTGTTGGCTCCAGGTATAATTGATTTCATCAGCAAATTGCTGTGCCTCACGGAAATTAGGTCCGCGTGCAGTTCTTCTTATTTCGATTCCTGCAATGGAGTCATCGCTGCAAATCATAGTCACTGTTGGGCGGATCAGGAGGCATACGGAATCATTCTGACGGGTAATCCAGAATTCGCTGTGAAAATTAAATTCCGCCATCTTATCCGATATCTCTGCCGGATTTGGCAATGCCTTAATAATCAATTTTCTGTTTTGAGGTATTGTGAGCTCTTTCGTCACCCTGGTTCTGCCTTCCATGGAGTATTTCACTCCTTCGTTGATACCCAGAACGATTAAAACGATAAGGATAACCACCCACAATCCCGACAGTCCGGCGGCGCCAACCCTGTCGTGGGCCTTAAAGCGGAAGATGGCCTTAACCACACCATATATCAGTCCGAGTAAAGGAATGGCGACCAAAAGGATAATTCCGATGAGTGCAATGGTTCCAGTCGCTGGTGAAACAAAGAAGTTTACTGCATCACCCAGGCCTATATTACCCAGATTCCAGTCGGAATGAGTGAACCAGGTTCTGCCGTTGATTGCCAGGCCGATCATGGATCCCAGGATTGCAATACCTGCAATGATGAATGAGAAAGCGATAATGAATCCGATAATCTTTATAAACACAAGTACGATATGAGCAAGAACCTTTACCAGGCGACCGATCAGGGTATCCTGACTGCCGCGGCGAACCTGCTGCTGATCAGCCGGGGTTCCCGGTTCATAGGGATACTCCTGCCTCACTTGTTTCTCAATGTTGTATACGTTAACCTCTTCTCCATACATTTCCAGCTTTTCGGCTGATGTGTGGGCAACCGGAACGCCTATCCAGAGAACCAGATATACCAGGATTCCGGCTCCATAAGTCAGCGTGAAAACCACAAACAGGATCCTTACCAGAAGCGGGTCGACTCTGAAATAGGCGGCTAATCCGGCGCAAACACCTGCGATCTTCTGGTTGGAAGAATCGCGGTACATCCTGCGACCGTGCATCCTGTATGGCGGCGGCGGCATAGAAGGGCCGGCCCCTTCACCCTCTTCAGCATCTCCAATTTCTTCCGGCTTGCCCATCACTTCGATTACCTCAATGGCATCTTCAAGGCTGATAACTTCTTTTCCCGGCACCAGCTTTTCCTGAAACAGTTCCGCCATTCGGGTTTCGATATCATTCAGGATTTCCGATTCTCCCGGCACCTGACTGAAGCGCATCTGAATCTGATCCAGATAATTTCTCAACAGATCGTATGCATCGTCGTCGACATGCAAGACCATTCCGCCCAGGTTGATTTTTATTGACTTTTTCATTACAGCGGAGTTAAGATTGTTGGTTAATGAGGGCGACCGCTTTCACGAGATCTTCCCATGATGAGTCCAGGTCTTTAAGAAATTCCCTGCCGGCATCGGTGAGCTTATAATACTTTCTCGGAGGTCCCTGCAGCGACTCTTCCCACCGGTAGCTGAGCAGTCCGGCATTTTTCTGTCGGGTCAACAGCGGATAAAGCGTTCCTTCCACCACGATCAACCTTGCATTTTTCAGTTTGCGAAGGATATCGGTAGCATAACAATCCTGCTGATTCATTATCGTGAGGATGCAATACTCCAGAACCCCTTTACGCATCTGAGCTTTTACGTTTTCAATTTTCTCGTTTTCCATGACTGTTTATTTATTAATCTCTTTTCAATGAACCAAGACCCGAAATACTTTTCTGAATCTCCGGCTCACCCCGATAGCGGACAGAGCCCACACCGGATATGGAGACGTTGAGTTTGTTTTTTGCATTTACCCTTGCCGTTCCGGCGCCTGACAGGTCGATTCTTACATCATTGGCGATCAGATCGAGGGCATCAAAATCACCTGCACCCGACAGCTGGATACGCAATTCATCCACCTTGCCCCTGAAATCACATTCGGAAGCTCCCGAAAGGTCGAGTTTCAGGCTTTTACCTTCGAAGGCAAAATCGAGCCGGCCGGCACCTGATAACTGAATGTTAAGCGATTCCATTCGAAGTACGGAGTCGGATACCACTTTAATTGCACCTGAGAGATCCATCTTTTCCAGGTCCTTTATTCCTATATACAAGTTCTTTTCGCGGGCTTGCAGGATATTCAGGCGGGTTTGAATCCGAAGGGTTGATCCCTCTTCATTAACCTTTACTATGTCGTACAGATTTTCATCCATTTCCATCTTCAGATAAGGCTTCTCGGATGGTTCCAGATATACGTGAAAATTTCCCGAGATATCCAGTTTACTGAAGTTACCGATCTTTTCGTTCCGGGTTTCCACATTGCCGTTCCCGACTATGCCGCCCTGGCAGCCTGTGAGTGTAACCAGAGCCAGCCCAAGCAGGATTAGCAGATTTGTAATGCTGAAAGTTGTTTTCATCGTCGTGTTTTGTTCAGATATAGTTTGACCCTGTTTTCATCTCCCGGATCTGCTCCGTAGTCTGAGCTACCGGGAGAGCAATCCAAAGAATGATATACAGCAGAAAGCCGAATCCCATAAATAGTCCGATTACGAATAGAATGCGGAGCAACAGGGGATCGAAATCGAAATAGTAAGCTAAACCGGAGCATACACCGCCCACCGATTTATCCTGACCATCGCGGTACATCCTGCGGGTCCGCCGGCGACCCTCATAGCGTCCGGAATAAGTTTGGGAATAGCGCGGGGCACCTTCACGATGTCCGCCTATGTCCTCCGGTGCACCCAAAGTGCCCAGTACTTCTCTGACATCATCGGTTGCGATAACCTGACGCAGCGGCTTCAGGCGCTCTGTAAAAAGTTCCGACATGCGCATTTCGAGGTCGTTGATCACTTCGCGTCCTTCAACCCCCGACATAAATTGCCGCTCAACGGCATTGAGATAGTCTCTCAGAATTTCATAGGCATCATCATCGATATTGAAAATAGTGCCTGCCAGATTGATTTGAATTGTCCTTTTCATAACACACTAGTTTAATTGTTCAGAGTACTTGCTTTAACATTGTTATTTCCTATGCAAAGATATGTCATTAATTCAGTATCTTGTATGACATAGTACCAATTATTTTTATCGGATTTATATAAGATACTGATTATCAAGGATAATATTTTCAGCCAGGGCATAAAAAAGCCCCGGATTGAGGTCCGGGGTTATTGATATATTGTTTTTCAGTGGGGGGGTGGGATAAAATAGGGCAGAAAGGCAAGAGGGCAGAAAGGCAAAAAGTAAAGTAGTAAAAAATAAGTAATAATCTGATTAAGAGATACACAGACTAAAATTCCTGCGGTTCCTTGATTCGTTTAAAACCGGGGCCTATTGATACCTGCATCTTTCGCCTTTACTTGAGCATTGAGCCTTGAGCCTTTCCTTATTGCCCTCTTGCCTTTCTGCCCTCCTGCCCTATTTTGTCCTACCCCCTCTTTAATCAACGAATTCGATCCAGCCATACGGATCAGGCAGGTCGCCTGTTTGTATGCCGGTGAGTTTTTCATAAAGTTTTTTGGAGATCGGACCTGGCTCGCCGTTCTTACAGAAATGGAAATGTTCGCCGGTAGCCTCATCCACGATACTGTTTACCGGACTGATGACTGCGGCGGTTCCGCAGGCTCCCACCTCATCAAAGGTTCCGAGCTCTTCCACAGGAACGGGCCTTATTTCAACTTTCATGCCCAGATCTTTTGCAATCTGCTGCAGGCTTTTATTGGTGATGCTGGGCAAAATCGACTGTGATTCCGGGGTGATATAAGTATTATTCTTAATGCCGAAGAAGTTAGCCGGTCCTGCCTCGTCGATATATTTCTTTTCTTTTGCATCAAGAAACAGCGCAGATGCGAATCCTTTGTGGTGGGCAACCTCCAGGGCACGCAGGCTGGCCGCATAATTTCCGCCTACCTTGATTGCCCCGGTTCCGAGTGGAGCCGCCCTGTCAAAAGTGCGGGTAATCATCATATCGACCGGCTTGAATCCCTCTTTGAAATAGGGCCCCACCGGAGTTACAAATACCAGAAACAGATATTCGGAAGCTGCCTTTACTCCTACCTGGGCACCTGAACCAATCAGCAGAGGCCTTATGTATAGAGAGGCTCCTGATCCGTAAGGAGGAACAAATCGCTTGTTCATGCTTACCGCTTTTACAATAACCTCATGAAAAAGCTCTTCGTGAACTTCGGCCATCATGATACCTTCAGCAGATTTCTTCAGTCTGTTGCTGTTATCACTCCAGCGAAAAAGCCTGATTCTGCCGTCGTTTCCCATAAAAGCCTTCATTCCCTCAAAGGCTTCCTGACCGTAATGAAGCGCAGTGGCAGCCATATGGAGGTTAATATATTCCGATGATGAAATTTCGAGTTCGCCCCACTTCCCGTTGCGATAATAACAGCGTACATTGTAGTCGGTTTTAACATAACCGAACGGCAGTGATTTCCAGTCGAGCGTTTCCATATTCATATTGATCCTTTAGTTTTGTGGAAGAATCAAAAGTACTAAAATTGTGCCACCTAAAAGCTGACTTTAAGCATTAGATCAACACCTGAACAACATGAAGGAACTGGTATTCGTTACAAACAACAAGCATAAATTATCTGAGATCAGGCAGATCATCGGGCAATACTGTATTATCAAGAGTCTCGGGGATATCGGGTTCGATGAGGATATCGAGGAAACAGCTCCCGACCTGGAGGGCAACGCCCTTCTCAAGGCCCGGCATATTCACGACCGTTATGGCGTGGATTGTTTTGCCGATGATACCGGTCTGGAAGTTGACGCTTTAGGCGGCGCTCCCGGAGTTTATTCAGCCCGCTATGCGGGGGAAAATGCCACCTATGCCGATAACGTAAATAAGCTTCTGGAGGCCATGGACGGAGAAACCCGGCGCGGAGCCCGCTTCCGGACAGTGATCGCCCTTATTCTGGACAACAAAAGCTATCTTTTTGAAGGTCAGGTTGATGGGGAAATAACTACTGAACAAAGAGGCGATACCGGTTTTGGTTACGATCCGATATTCAGGCCTTTACAATCTGAAAAATCGTTTGCCGAAATGACAGCAGTAGAGAAAAACGTAATTTCGCACCGGGGCAGAGCAACACAGGAGCTGCAATCGTTTCTTGCACGGGAAACGAAAGAAGGGTAATAAAAAAGCCATGCGAACGTTGATAATGTGACAATTTGCTAATGTGCCAATGTGCTAATGTGCTAATTAAAGAAATGCGGAGAATATACATTGCTATAGTGATTTTGCTGGCCGGGGTGACGGCGATGCCGGTGCAGGCACAGGTGCGGGTGGGTGAGTGGCAGGATCATCTTTCGTTCAGCCAGGCCATCAGTCTGGTGGAGGCAAAAGGCATCATATATTGTGCAACACGAAGCGGCCTGTTTTCTTATGATCCGGCAACTGCGGAAATCAGTAAATGGTCGAAAGTCAACGGGCTCAGCGATCTGGAAATCGCCAGTCTGGCATACAGTGCCGACCATGATGTTCTGATTATTGCCTATACAAATTCAAATATCGATCTTCTCAGGAACAACTCAATAATCAACATTCCGGACATCAAGCATAAGTCGATGACCGGAAGCAAGAGAATAAACAGCATACAGGTTCAGGGTGATGATGCCCTGTTCTCCTGCGGTTTCGGAATCATCAGGCTGAATCTGGTGCGTGATGAAATTGCCTCCACGTATTATATCGGTCCTAATGGCTCTCATCTGGAAATATTTGAAACGGAGATTTTTAACAATGACTCCATCTTTGCGGCCACTGAAAAAGGAGTATATAAGGCCAGCATTAACGACCCACAGCTCGAGAATTATCGGTCATGGACCCGTGTTTCCGGTCAGCCATTTGCAGGAGAAACTTATAACCACCTGGCTTATACTGAGGGTACACTATGGGCATCACACAAGAGCAGCAGCGGTAATATGGACTCTGTTTTCACCTATAACGGCCATGTGTGGAATTGGTTTCCGAAATATTTCAATGATATCCGCCGGATGAGGTTCGTCGCCGGTCAGCTGGTGGTGGTAAGTTCCTACCAGATTAACCTGATGAATCCCGAAGGTGATCTCCAAAAGCATATGGAGGGTTATGGCGACAAAGATTTGATGAATCCGAGCGATTTCCTGCTGGATGATCAGGGAAGGGCATGGATAGCAGATCGCGATTATGGATTGATCTTTACAACTGATTATGTTACATTTCTTAAGATCCGGCCTCCGGGCCCCTGGGACAGGAGAACCTTTGATATGGTTGTCTCCAGCGGAGATCTCTGGGTGGCGGGGGGAGCCTATGATGGATCGTGGAATAATATCTGGAATATAAGCGGAGTATCAGCCAAACTCAATGGTACCTGGAAAGTTTTCAATCCACTGACTGTTCCTTCGATGGGTTTGATCCGCGATATCGTAAGGCTGGCTGTTGACCCAACTGACTCCAAACACGTTTATGGCGCCTCCTGGGGGTATGGAGTAGTTGAATTCAGGGACGGAGAGTACATGGGAGTTTATAATGATACCAATACTGATGGTGCGTTAACCAGCGTGTTTCCGGGAAGTCCGTATATAAGAATAGGCGGGATGGCCTTCGACTCAAAAAACAACCTCTGGGTTACCAATTCAAGTGTTCCTTCCCCGGTTTCGGTGCGTAAAAAAGATGGAACCTGGAAAAGCTTTTCCTATGGTCAATATCTGGGCGATGCCTTTACCGGACCAATTGTTATTACCCCGGGCGATAACAAATGGATTTTATTACCGAAAGGAAACGGTTTGTTTGCCTTCAATAACGGAAAGGACATCGACGACGTATCCGACGACAAACAGGTACGAATGCCGCTGAGAGTATCGTTTCCGCCAAAAAATACCATAAAGATTCTGAACGATATCTATTCCATGGCCGTTGATCTCGATGGTCGGTTATGGCTTGGGACAAGCTCCGGTGCAGTTGTTTATTATCAACCATCGGCCATATTCACCTCCTCCGATTTTTATGCTTCGCAGCCCAGTGTGAACCAGGGCGACTCCCTGTTTCACGGATTGCTCTCAACCGAAATTGTGACTGCGATTGCGGTGGACGGAGCCAACCGGAAATGGTTCGGCACCCGGAATTCAGGGGTATTTTTAACCAATCCTGATGGTACTGAGATGATCCAGTCGTTCAACATCACTAATTCGCCATTACTTTCCAACGAGATCTCGTCCATTGTGATCGACCATCAATCCGGCGAGATTTATTTCGGGACTGAAGGTGGGGTTACTTCGTACAGGGGAGCGGCCACCCGGAGCGACCTGTTTACCGGTTCGGTGTATGCATTCCCAAATCCGGTAAGACCGGGCTATACCGGTCTGATCACCGTTAAGGGAGTCCCTGCGGAATCAACGGTCAAGATAACCGACCTAACCGGCAACCTGGTTTATTCAGGAGAGAGCCTTGGCGGGCAGTTCACCTGGGACGGCAATGAGCGTTCAGGCAGTCCGGTTGTGACAGGTGTTTACCTTGTTTTTGCATCGACGGCTGACAAATCGGCCAAAGCAGTTACAAAGATCCTGATCATCAGATAGCCATGATTGAGAAAACCCTCGGAATTGTTCTCAAACAGATCAAGTACGGGGAAACCAGCCTGATCGTACATCTGTATACCCGGCGCTGGGGCAGGATCGGAATTATGGTTCCCGGTGCACGATCCTCCTCCAAAAGCAGGAAAGCCCATCTTTTCCAGCCGCTAACGATTCTTGAACTCGACCTCTACTATAAGCACGGCAGGGACCTGCAAAATATCAAAGAGGTAAAAAACCACAGTCCGTTTATGCATCTCACCGGCGATCCGGTAAAAAGTTCAGTTGCCCTGTTTCTGGCTGAGATCCTTCATAAAGCTCTCCGCGAAGAAGAACCTAATGAGGAATTGTTCGATTTTCTGGACAATCATATCCAGCTGCTGGATGTAACCGACCAGGGAATTGGAAATTTTCATCTCTATTTCCTGCTCCGCTTATCGCGTCACCTGGGATTTAATCCGGGCGTGCCGCCTGCCGGGACAGAGTTATGGTTCGACCTTACCCTTGGAATATTTACTCCCTCCACACCCATTAACGGATCATTTTTACGACCTGAACTCACCTCGCTCCTGATCAGGTTTCTTACCATTCAGGCATCAGAAATTTCAACGGTAGTAATCGACAGAAACAAACGCATGGAGCTGCTCGACGGAATTCTGCGCTATTATTATCTCCATTTGGAAGGATTGGGTGAGATCAAGTCGCACAAGGTTCTACAAGCCCTCTTCGACTGATTCATTAATAATCCTGATTTTCAGACATCAGCTGTTCAATTATTTCATTATATATTTGTTGCCCCCAACTTTACAATTGAAAGTGACTGAATTATTTGCAAAAAATGAATAACCCTTCATCATCAACCAGACTTGAGCAGTTATTTTATCTTTATAAGTCTGGCAAACTGAGGCAAGAGGAATTTGACCTGCTAAAAACTCAAATTCTTTCTGCTGCAGGAAGTCAAGCCAAGGCAGAAGAAGAGATCGATACGCGCACAATGGCCTTAGAATCAGTGAATGAAATCAACATATTAAAACTCATTCACGAAATTGAAGTATATGAAATTGAACTTCATTTACAGAATCTGGAAGCCAATCGGGCAGCAGAGAGGATAGCTAATGGAGATAGATATGCGCAACTTTATGATTTTGCTCCTATTGGTTATTTCTCTTTGACCCAAAAAGGTGTTATTGAGGAGTTCAATCTCCGGGGCACACAAATGCTGGGTAAAGACCGTAGTTTTATTATAAAAAAGCAATTCGATTATTTTATTGACGATTCTGCAAAATCCGACTTCAATAACTTTCTGAAGAAAGCATTTATCAGCAAAGACATTGAAACATGTGAGGTTTGTGTATCAACCAGCGGCAAACCATCCAAGTTTTTTAATCTCAGCGGCATTATTGATGAAAATGAAGAACATTGCTTCGTAACCATGGCTGATATTACTCAGGCGAAGTTAGCCCGGCAAGAACTGGAGAAGAACAGAATGCAATTTAAAATGCTGATGAACTTTTTACCAGCCAGTGTCTTTATTAAGGACCATGAAAGCCGCGCAATTTTTGTAAATACTTTTATGGGTGTAGCTTTAGGCGCGTCAAAATGGATAGGAAAAACTCCATCGGAAGTTTTCAACATCCAGGAAGCATCAAGGATATTGCATGATGATCAGTTGACATTGATAGAAGGGCATAGAATTGTTGAAGAGAGTTTTATTAATCTTGATGGGGAAACACATCATTATGAAACACAAAAATTTATAATCCCTCAATCGGGTCCGGCACCTCTCATTGGAGGAATTTCCATGGATATTAGTGAACGCAAGAAATCCGAACTCTTGCTAAAAGGACAAACCCGGGAAATTGAAGCCAAAAATGATGAACTCAAAAAGCTAAATGCCGAAAAAGATAAGTTTTTCTCCATCATCGCCCATGATCTGCGCAGCCCATTTAACACCCTGCTTGGTTTTACCAATCTTTTAGCAGAGGATTTGTCAACCCTCACATTGGAAGAAATCAAACCGATGGTTGGGAGCATGAGAACTTCTGCAGAAAAACTTTATACCCTGCTCCAAAATCTTTTAGAATGGTCAATGATGCAGCGTGGATTACATAGTTTTAACCCTAAATCTGTCTTATTGACAAATTTACTAGTCCCCATTCTGACGTCCGTTCGTGATTCCGCTGATAAGAAAATGATAGGGATCAGCAATGATTTTCCTGAGAATTTAAGGCTGATTGCTGATGAACAAATGTTCGCAAGCCTTATGCGGAATTTGATTAATAATGCCATAAAGTTTACACCCACAGGTGGTGGAATTAAAATTTCAGCAAAGTCGATGTCAGACAATTTTGTTGAAATATCAATACGGGATTCAGGAATTGGAATGAATCAAACTATGCTTGATAACCTTTTTAGCCTCGAGACTAAAATAAACCGGGAAGGCACTGAAGGTGAGCCCAGCACAGGATTAGGTTTAATCCTGTGTAAAGATTATGCAGAGCAGCACGGTGGCAAAATTTACGTGGAGAGCGAAGTAGGTAAAGGGTCAACAATTCGTTTTACCATACCATGTGCAAACCCTGTTAAATCTCCGCAATAGCTAGTCCTGTAACCGATCCGGAGGATTTGCAGTCTATCCGTTTTTTTTTACCTTTGCACCCTGAATATTGGCCTCATAGTTCAAGGGATAGAACGGAAGTTTCCTAAACTTTAAATTCAGGTTCGAGTCCTGGTGGGGCTACGTGGTTGGGTGTTTGGATTTGAGTTTGAGTGAGCCCAAGTTGGTATTCTGGCTCCGTAGTTCAAGGGATAGAATAGTAGTTTCCGGAACTATAGATACTGGTTCGAGTCCAGTCGGGGCTACAAAACCACGTATAGTCCCCTGTAAATAAAAGATTTACAGGGGACTTTTTTTCAACACCCCTTATTAGCACTTTTTTTCATAAACTTGCTTAATATTTGGTGAGGCGTTTATAAAGGAGCAATAATGAAAAACAAGTCATTCACATTTCTTTTGGCTATGTTGCTGATATTGGTCAGTTATTCGGCAAGGGCCCAGAAAAATAGTTTATATGACAAGAAAGATTATGCATCCTATCCCTACTGGATAGAAATGATGCAGGATCCTCATGGAAATTTCTTTGAAATCCAGAAAGCATTCAATACCTATTGGGATGGTCGTGAGGTGACCAAAGGATCAGGATATAAACCATTTAAGCGCTGGGAATATTATTGGCAATTCCGGATTAATCCTGGCGGAACCTTTCCGGAGCCCGACAGGGTTTATCGCGAATACAATAAATATATCCAGGCACATCCTGAGCATAGCGGACTGAAAACCGGACAGCCAGTCTGGCGGGAACTGGGACCCAGAATCCGTATTAATGCCGGAGTAGGCCGGTTGAACGCCATCGCCTGCCATCCTGCCGATACGAGCATTGTTTATGCCGGTTCTCCATCAGGCGGAATCTGGAAAACAACAGATGGAGGAAATACCTGGAAAGTTCTGTCAGATGAATTGCCCTCGCTGGGTGTTTCTTCTATACTCATTCATCCGTCGAGGCCTGATGAAATTCTGGTTGGAACTGGCGATCGTGATCATGGGGACGCAGCCGGCTTAGGGGTCATTCGCAGCACCAATGGAGGAACAACCTGGGAAATTTACAATAGCGGGATGGGTAACCGGACGGTTGGAATGATGGCCAGAAGCGATACAGATCCGGATTTCATTCTGGCTGCCACCGACGGGGGTATATATAAAACCACCGATGGCGGCGCTCACTGGGTCCTGAAAGCTGGTTCAACGTTTAAGGATATCAAGATGAAACCAGGCAATTCAACTGTTGCCTATGCCACATCAACCGGTGCTTTTGGATTTTACCGCAGTGAAGATGCCGGTGAAACCTGGACGAAGGTTCCATCAATCACCGGAATGCCCACCGGTGGCAGATTGGTTATCGGAGTTACCCCGGCCGCAAGTAATATGGTTTATCTTGTTTGTGACAATAATAAATATGCAGGCTGCTTTTTATCTGAGGACGACGGTAAAAACTTTGTACTGCAGTCGGCTTCGCCAAATATACTCGGATGGGCCGGAGATGGAAGTGACGCTACCAGCCAGGCCTGGTATGACCTTTCGCTGTTTATTGATCCTATAAACAATCAGGAAATTTACGTAGGCGGCATAAACCTCTGGAGATCAGATGACGGCGGAAAAACGTGGAAAATCATCATGAGCCGGAACAGTGGTTCCAATATTCACGTGGACCAGCATACCTTTTTCTACAATCCTGTGAATAAAAGGCTCTATGCCGGTAATGACGGAGGGATCTATATTACTGATAACAAAGGAACTTACTGGAAAGAAATCAGTGCAGGTTTAGGTATCGGTCAGATATATAAGTTAGGGGTGAGCAATACCGATCCGGTAAAAACCCTTAGCGGGTTTCAGGATAACGGCACTGCAACCTGGACTGGCACCAATTGGATAAATGCCACCGGGGGAGATGGAATGGAATGCGCCGTGGATCCCCGTGATGCACGTTACAGTTATTCCACCTCACAAAACGGCCCGCTTTACCGAAGCATCGATAATGCCTACAACCGCACTCTTGCCGCCAAAGGATACAATGGCATTACTGAAGATGGTGCATGGGTTACCCCGTTCCTCATCTGCGAAAGTGAATCGAATACAATGGTTATCGGATATAAAAACATCTGGATCTGCAGGAATGCTAAATCTGCAGAAACAATTTCATGGACAAAAATTTCGAACAATCTGAACGGTCATAACGACTTGAATTTTTCAGCTCTGGAAAATTCTCCGGCTGATGTCAATATCCTTTTTGCAGCCAGATGGGATGACCAGAAATTATTCCGGACTGACAACCTGACTTCTTCCTCAGTCGTTTGGACTGATATCAGCTCCTCGCTACCGGGAGGCGGAGTGCCCACTGACATGGAATGCAATCCTTTCGATGCAAATGTCATTTTTATTACCCTTAATAATAAAGTGTATAAATCTCTGAATAAGGGGGGGGCCTGGGTAAACATTTCAGGCAGCCTGCCCAATATCAGCCTCAATACCATCGTATATGACAAATCGAGCAATGAAGGACTTTACGTAGGCACTGATGCTGGTATTTATTATAAAGATGCCGACCTGGCCGATTGGGTAAAATATGGTACGGGGCTCCCGGTTTCGGTTGGGGTTTCAGAACTGGAGATTTATCATGATTCCCGTCACCGGGCCGATTCCAGATTAAGAGCCTCAACATTCGGGCGTGGAGTTTGGGAAATCGCCCTGGCCAGTACCAGCACCCTGCTCCCACCTTCCATGCTGAATGTCGCACCGGTGGATAAAAGCATTGAACTCGGCTGGAACCCGCCGTTTTACGAGGCAGACATACAGGGTTACCGTGTATACCGGAACGGAACATTTTTAGTACTTGCTAACGGAACAAGTTATTCCGATTCGAATGTTGAGAAGGACATAACTTATACGTATAAGGTTACCGCCAAATACACCGATGGTACAGAATCGGCTGCAACGAACGAGGTTTTTGCGACAATCCTGTCGGACATTGTGCTTCCGTACAGCCAGCCATTTGAAAACGGATCGGCAGGCTGGTCAGCCAAGTATACACTGGAAGGATGGCGCTGGGGCACACCGGAAACCCTTTCTGTTACAGGCCGTGAAGGACATTTCTTTGCTGCTAACAGCGCTGCGGCAGGTAACGGGATCAGTGTAAAGGATTA
>CAILAQ010000332.1 GCA_903832165.1 uncultured Bacteroidota bacterium
ATACCTGGCTCTGGCAAACAAACTTATCCATGAGCTTAACCCCGCTGCCATATCAATTGCAGAGGACATGAGTGGTATGCCTGGAATTGCTTCACCGATTAAGGACGGAGGCTTAGGATTTGACTACCGGTTATCCATGGGAATCCCTGATTTCTGGATCAGGACACTTAAAGAAAAAACGGATGAGCAATGGAATACATCAGAACTATTCTATGAATTGACCAACCGGAGGCATGATGAAAAGACGATTTCCTATGCTGAATCTCATGACCAGGCCCTTGTAGGAGATAAGACAATCATTTTCAGGCTTGCGGACAAGGAGATGTACAGCCACATGGCGAAAAACACTCCAAGCCTGATCATTGACAGAGCTCTGTCTCTGAATAAAATTATCCGCCTGCTGACACTATCCACGCATGGCGGAGGCTATCTGAATTTCATGGGAAATGAATTCGGGCATCCGGAGTGGATAGATTTTCCACGTGAAGGAAACAACTGGACCTACAAACATGCAAGAAGGCAGTGGCATTTAGCTGAAGATCTGCTTCTTCGATACCCCGGACTTGAGCATTTCGATGAGGCAATGATCATGTTGTTCAATAAGGAAGAGATTTCGGTGATGGAAAAGCCCAGACTAATCCTTTCCAACGATGCGGACCAGGTACTGGCATTTGTACGAGATCCATTTCTTTTCGTTTTCAACCTTAATCCCGGCAAATCTTTCACTGATTATGGTATTTCAGCTGATCCATCGGAATACCGGATTGTTTTGAACTCAGACAATCGCCTATTTGAGGGGTTTGGCAGAATAGATGAAAGTATAGATTATCCAGCTGAGCCACTTGGTAAAATCGGGTCAGGGTTCCAGATACGTCTTTACCTGCCATCCAGAGTTGGGTTAGTACTCAGGAAAATCCCTACTCAACGAATCCGATAGGCGGATGAAAAAGAAGACAATTATTTATCAGCTGCTGCCGCGAATATTCGGCAATTCGTGCGATAATAATATTCCCGACGGCACCAGAGAACAAAATGGCTGTGGAAAGTTCAATGATATCACAGAGGTCGTTATAGCTGAACTTAAAAGCCTTGGGATTACCCACATCTGGCTCACCGGAATCATACGGCATGCCACCCTATCGCATTATCCACAGTATGGATTATCTGCGAGCCACCCTGATATTGTCAAGGGAAAGGCCGGATCGCCCTATGCCGTGAATGATTATTATGACATTGACCCCGACCTTGCCGTTGATATTCCCTCTCGAATGAAGGAATTTCTACAACTGATATTGCGGATCCATGAACAAGATCTGAAAGTGATTATCGATTTTGTACCGAACCATGTAGCAAGGGATTATCGATCCATTCAGCGCCCTGAGGATCGCTGCGATCTTGGTGAAACTGACAATAGCAGCATATCATTCAGTCCATCAAACAACTTCTATTATTTTCCTGGCGAATATCTGTCTATCAGGGGTTTGCAGAGTAAAACCTCTGAGTACTATGAAGAATTCCCAGCAAAAGCCACAGGAAACGATATATTTCGACCCGATCCTGACATTAACGATTGGTATGAGACTGTTAAATTAAACTACGGCATTGATTATAAGACCGGGCAGCAATATTTTCATCCCCTTCCAGATACCTGGATAAAGATGACAGAAGTTCTCCTCTTTTGGGCAGAGAAAGGGGTTGATGGATTCCGATGTGATATGGCTGGGATGGTACCTGTTAATTTTTGGCAATATGCCATCAGCCAGATAAGAAGCGAGTACCCAAAAATCTATTTCATCGCAGAGCTCTACGAGCCACCCAGATACAGGGAATACGTTGAAATCGGGTTTTTCGATTTTCTTTATGACAAAGTGGGATTATACGATTCTCTCAGATCTGTAATTGAAGAAAAAGCACCCACAAGCAGAATCACTTCCGTATGGCAATCCCTTGAGGGAATGGATGATGTTATGTTAAGATTTCTGGAGAACCATGATGAACAGCGGATTGCTTCCAAACAATTTGCCGGTGATCCATGGAAGGCATTTCCTGGTATGGTAATCGCAACCCTAATGAATCAGGGCCCTGTCTTGATTTATGCCGGTCAGGAAGTTGGCGAACCCGCATCGGGAAGATCAGGATTCAGTGGTGATGATGGGAGGACAACCATTTTTGATTATGCGTCAGTTCCGGAACTTTGCAAATGGTTCAACGGAGGGAAGTGCGATAGCAAGGGTTTATCGGAAAACCAGCAAAATCTCAGAAAGGCATACGCCGATTTGTTTAACCTAATGCAACGGTTCCCTGTTTTCTCCAACGGTCGATTCTATGATCTTATGTGGGTTAATGGTGACAATCCACACAGGGATAAGATTTTTGCATTCCTTAGATATGGAGGAACTGAGGAAGAGGAGGTTTTCCTTGTAGTGGCAAGTTTCGACCCTTCCATTCGGGTTACAAATATCAAGATTTCAGAGCACGCCCTGCAAACTATCGGTTTTGAAACCAGAATGAGGATTACCGTTAAGTCCGTCGTGCCCGAAGAATCAACTATGGAAGTTATATTATTAAGTCAGCTGATAACAATCGGTGTTCCTGTCAGGATAAATCCGACAGGTTATTCGATCATATCACTCACCTGAATCATTTGTAAAGAGCACTCCCACGGCACTAAATCCATTTTATAAAACTAAAGTCCTGCCTGTGAGGTATCAGCTGACTTTTGGGAAACACTCGTATTCCATAATTGAATACACCTGTCTCTGTTGGAAAGGTACAAAGCTGGTAACGGGTGTGTCCATTGACTTTCTCAACATTTGAGAACTCCTCTTTCAGCACAAATTTCAGTTTTCCGTTCGGTAAAACCTCAACCATGACTAATTCAACCCCGATATCATCCTGAGTCAATCCATTCAATTTCAGTATTACTTCGGCAGTGTAACCTCCACCCATTTTCAATGGCTTTGAAAGATCGTTCGAGTAGTTTACCTCTGAGACTTCTATTTTATCCCAAATTCTCGCCACCTTCTTCTTCCATCTGGTTATTTCTCTTGCAAGACGGTAGTTGTTAGCCCTCATGTCACTCGATCGATTACCAAGGATCTTGTAGAAACGATCATAATAATCATCAATCATTCTGCGAGTTGTGAAGAGCGGCGCAATTTGTGCGATGGTATTCTTGATATGCTTGATCCATTCTACGGGAATGCCGTTTTCATCAACCTGATAAAATAATGGTACAATTTCCTCTTCAAGGAGGTTATAAATTGTAGCGGCATCAAGTTCATCCTGAAAATTCTGATCCTCATAAACTCTCTCCTGCTGAAGAGCCCAACCGGCACCAGGTCTATAACCCTCGCACCACCATCCATCCAGGACACTGAAGTTCATAACACCGTTCATTACGGCTTTCATGCCACTTGTTCCTGAAGCCTCAAGCGGACGTGTGGGGGTATTTAACCAGATATCAACCCCCTGGACCAGCTTCCTGGCCACGGTCATATCATAGTTCTCAAGAAAGACGATCCTGCCCCTGAATTCAGGACGACGGGATATGTCTACAATGTATTTAATGAGGTCCTGCCCTGCCTTATCTCTCGGGTGTGCTTTACCTGCAAAAATGAATTGGACCGGACGATCCGGATTATTTACAATTTTCTTTAGTCGGTCGAGATCGCTGAAAAGTAAATGGGCCCGTTTGTAGGTAGCAAATCGACGGGCAAAACCTATTGTAAGAGTCCTTTCATTCAGTTTTTGCCGGATTTCAATAATTTGTTTCGGTGGTTCATGTCTTCTTATTGAAACTTTCTCAAGCCTTTGTCTGATATAGTCGATCAGGGATTTACGCAACGTTTGTCTGATATTCCAAATCTTTTCATCGGAAACGGAATAGATTTTCTCCCAATATTTGGTAGAGGATTGGTGATCAAGGAATTCCTCACCAAAAACTTCGACATAGAGTTTTTGCCAGGCTTCTGCTGCCCATGTTTGGTAGTGTACTCCATTGGTAACAAATCCAATCGGTAATTCATCGGCATAATAACCTTTCCAAACATTTTCGAACATTTTCCTGGTCACCTCTCCATGAAGTTCACTTACCGCATTGATTTCCTGAGAGAGCCTTGCAGCGAGGTGTGACATCGAGAAGCGCTCGAAATGGTTGTTCTTTTCAATCTTACCCAAGCCAATAAATTCATCCCATGAAATATTGAAACGCTCAGGATAATGTCCCATATAAGCCCTGATCATGTCTTCAGTAAAAGTATCATGGCCAGCAGGAACTGGAGTATGAGTAGTGAAGAGGGTTGAACTCCTGACAACTTCGAGGGTTTCATCAAAGGTGAATTTCTTGATTTCCATCAGTCTGCCAATTCGCTCCAGCCCAATAAATGCGGCATGTCCTTCATTGCAATGAAAAATATCAAGAGTAAGACCCAGTTTGCTTAACATTCTTATTCCACCCAATCCAAGAACCATTTCCTGTTTCAGGCGGTTTTCTTCATCTCCACCATAAAGGTGATAAGTAATTGAACGGTCGGCCGGTTGATTTAAATCATAATCAGTATCGAGCAAGTATAAACTGATTCTGCCCACCATGGCTTTCCATAGCCTGACGTGAACCAGACGGCCAGGCATGCCGATAGGAATCTGAATCCATTGACCGTTTTCATCGAGCACCGGTTCAACAGGCAGATCGGAAAACTGTTCCTCAAGATCTTCTGAAATCTGATCACCGCTGAGAGTAAGGACCTGGCGGAAATAGCCGAATTTATAAAGTAGTCCGATTCCGACCAGTGGAACATTCCTATCGCTGGCTTCCTTCAGGTAATCACCGGCAAGAATTCCAAGGCCGCCGGAATAAATTTTCAGGCTGCTATGAAAGCCGAATTCCATACTGAAATAGGCAATCTTAGGTCCGGGGTTTTCATTCACCTGGTTCAGATATTCCAGAAATCTGGCATATACCTTTTTGTAAGCCTCGTGAAAGATAGTATCATGTTCAAGTTCGATAAGACGATCCAGCGGAATTTGTCTCATCAGGGTAATCGGATTATGTTCAACCTGTTCCCAAATATCCGGATCGATTGATTTGAACAGGTTTTCAGCATCATAATTCCAGGTCCACCAGAGGTTTTTTGAGATTGCCACCAATCCACCCAGTTTGTCAGGCAAGGAGGATTCAACCAGCACCCTTCGCCAAACAGGTTCATTGGTATTCTGCAGATCTACAGACCCCTGAGCATAGGAATCATCGACAAATTCCGGTTCCGGCCTTTCTTCAAAGACCACTTCAGATAATGCATAGGAATAGGCAAGATCATAATTTTCTATCAGGTTCTCCCACAATGCTTTTTTTGAGAATGCAATAGAGAGGTCGAAGAGACTCTTCCTTTTAATGTTTGACAGCTGCGAAAAGCTCAGCAATTCATTCGAAATCCAAGCGACCAGTGAATCATCTGATTTATTTTTCCTTGGAGCAATAGCAACAGGCAAATTTGGCATTTCAGTTTCATATGCTGACATCCAGTTTCCAAATCCGGCCTGATCAGTTGTCAGTGTTGGAACGCCGAAAGCGATACTTTCAAGCGGAGTATATCCCCAAGGTTCGTAGTAGGAAGGGAATACCGTATAGTCAAGTCCCGCAAGAATCTGATAATAAGTGAGATTAAATATTTCATCCTGCCCATTCAGGTAGCAGGGAATAAACATGACTTTAACTTTCTTGGTCTGGTCATTATTTAGGCCGATTTCATTGAGGAGACGAATAATTGAGTCAGAATCAACATCATGAAGATTATGAGTCAGGTATTTACTGCCACTCAATTCAACATCTTCACCATTCAATCTCTGTTTAACACTTCTTCGTGGACCGTAGTTATTAGCCGGAACCAATATTAATGCCACGATCTCCTTTTTCAGGTTTTCCTCCTCATTTAATTTAGCGAGGGATTTTATAAAAATATCAAGTCCCTTATTTCGGAATTCGTATCGCCCGCTTGTTCCTATGGCAAGAAAATCCTCAGAAAGTTCATGTCCGAACACAGCTTTCGCCACGTTTCGGATAGCTTTTCTGGCTGTTATTCTTTCAGCTTTAAGAGCTTGAGCATCGGGAACCAGGTCAGGATTAAATCCGTTCGGAGTAATTATATCAGGCCTTCTGCCGATCAGCTGCACACACTCGCTTGCTGTAATTTCGCTAACCGTAGTAAATTGATCGCAATTCACCGCCGACAATTTTTCCAATGAGTGCTTGGCCATTACATTTAACCGGGCAGCCATTTCATCGCCGCTGTACTCAGAGAGGTTTTCGTAAAGGGGAAGTCCGTTGCCTGCAATTGATCGACCAATTGTTGTAGCATGTGTAGTAAAAACAGTTCCGATATAGGGAGATTCTTTTTCCAGGTACAGGACACCCATTCCTGTCATCCATTCATGAAATTGGGCAATTACCTGCTTATAACGGAAATATTCGCAGAAGCTCTTAATCAGCATTCCTGCAGCATAACCAAAAAGTGAGGCTTCGATATAGTCCCATCCACCAGAAATTGAATCAAGACGGTAATCTTCCCATGCTTTACTGAAGATTTCATCCTTTCTGGGGATAAGTGCCGTAAAATCAATGATAATAGCCAGTGGCTTACCGGGTATATTCCACCGGCCCGTTCTGAATTTCAGGCCAGAGGCAAAAGCGAGGTCCTTCCAGCCGAGAAAAAGTGCACAATCTTCCAGAAATTCAGGATTATCGTGGTCTTCACGCC
>CAILAQ010000333.1 GCA_903832165.1 uncultured Bacteroidota bacterium
ATACGCACTTCAGCAGGCTTCTTGGTTATAGGCTTATCGGGGAAAACCCGAATCCAAATCTGTCCTTGACGTTGCATATGACGAGTAACTGCAACACGGGCAGCTTCAAGCTGACGTCCGGTCATCCAGCATGTTTCAAGGGCTTTAATTCCAAAAGATCCAAAGGCCAATTGGTTTCCTCTCATGGCATTTCCCTTCATCTTGCCCTTCTGCTGTTTTCTGTATTTAGTCTTTTTCGGTTGTAACATGACAATCGGTAATTATTCAGACGATATTAACCTTTTCTTTTCTTAAACCCTTTTCTTGGAGCTTTAGCGCCAATGTTCGGCGACAAGTCACGCTTGCCAAAAATTTCACCTTTGCAAATCCAGACTTTGATCCCGGTAGTTCCAACTTTGGTATGAGCTTCACCTAATGCGTAATCAATATCAGCACGAAGTGTATGCAATGGGATTCTACCTTCTTTATAAGTCTCTGACCGAGCCATTTCAGCCCCGTTCAACCGGCCAGAAATCTGTATTTTAATTCCTTCGGCGCCCATACGGATTGTAGATGCGATTGCCATTTTAATAGCCCTGCGGTAAGCTATCTTACCTTCAAGTTGACGAGCTACGTTTGCAGCAACGATAACAGCATCCATTTCAGGTCTCTTTATTTCAAAGATATTTATCTGGACCTCTTTGCTGGTAATCTTCTTGAGTTCCTCTTTTAACTTATCAACCTCCTGACCACCCTTGCCGATAATAATACCAGGGCGGGCAGTATTTACGGTTATTGTTATCAGTTTCAAGGTACGCTCAATAATGATTTTGGAAACGCTGGCTTTTGAAAGACGAGCGTTCAGGTATTCGCGGATTTTAAAATCCTCAACCAGTTTCTCGGAGAAATCGTTTCCGCCGTACCAATTGGAATCCCATCCTTTGATAATTCCCAGGCGATTGCTAATCGGGTTTACTTTTTGTCCCATCTATGCGTCCGTTTTTTCGACTTGTTTATGACTGTCCAGATAAATTGTCACATGGTTCGAACGTTTCTTGATTCGATGACCCCGTCCCTGAGGTGCAGGGCGCAACCTTTTCAAGATTCGAGCTGAGTTAACAAATACTTGTTTAACAAATAATTGACTGTCTTCGATCCGAACCCCTTCATTTTTTGCCTGCCAGTTAGAAATGGCTGACATCAGAAGTTTTTCTAATTTCCGCGAGGCCTCTTTAGGGTTATAACGGAGTACGTCCAATGCCCTCTTCACTTCCATGCCCCGGATCATATCGGCAACCAGCCTCATTTTGCGCGGTGAGGTCGGATTATTATTCAAAGCCGCGAGAAATAACGATTTCCGCTCTTCTTTATTCCGATTTGCCGCTTCTTGCTTTCTGGATCCCATTTTTTCTGAGTTTTTATCTTCTCCTTAGTATCAAAATCAATTATTTCTTCCGGTTTCCGGCATGTCCCCTGAACATTCGCGTTGGTGCGAATTCTCCAAGTTTATGACCTACCATATTTTCGGTAATGTAAACCGGAATAAACTTATTTCCATTATGAACAGCAACAGTATGCCCAACAAAATCAGGGGAGATGATGCTTCTTCTTGCCCAAGTTTTAACAACCGATTTTTTGGTGGCTGCGTTCAGGGCGAGAATCTTCTTCTCCAGGCTGAGTTCGATAAAAGGACCTTTTTTTAATGATCGGCTCATACAGTAGTTTATTATCAGTTACTTTTTACGTCTTTCAAGGATAAACTTAGAAGAGGATTTCTTAGGATGGCGGGTTTTATAGCCTTTAGCCAATAACCCTTTCCTTGAACGCGGATGGCCTCCTGAAGCACGACCTTCACCACCACCCATCGGGTGATCAACCGGGTTCATAACAACACCTCTTACTCTTGGACGCCGTCCCTGCCATCTGACACGGCCGGCTTTTCCATCACTCTCCAAACCGTGATCGGAATTCGATACAGTTCCGACAGTAGCGCGACAAGCAACAAGAACGAGCCTTGTTTCACCAGAAGGTAACTTAACAATAGCATAGCGTCCTTCTCTGGAGACTATCTGTGCATAAGTTCCAGCACCTCTTGCCATAGCACCTCCCTGTCCGGGACGCAATTCAATATTATGAACTATTGTTCCAAGCGGTATTTCGCCAAGTGGAAGGCTATTGCCAATCTCCGGTGCAATACCGGATCCTGAAACCAAAACCTGTCCAACGCTTAAACCGTTAGGAGCAATAATATACCGCTTTTCACCATCGGCATAAATCAACAAAGCTATGCGTGCTGTACGGTTAGGATCATACTCAACGGTCGAAACTTTTGCCGGTATGCCGTCTTTATCTCTTTTGAAATCGATAACACGATACATCTGCTTGTGACCGCCGCCCAAGTACCTCATAGTCATACGGCCACTATTGTTCCGTCCACCAGATCTTTTGCCTGGCCTCAGCAAAGATTTCTCGGGACCCGTGTGAGTAATTTCCTCATAGGTACCGATTACCTTTTTTCTCTGCCCCGGTGTTACGGGATTAAAACTGCGAACTGCCATTGCTTAATTAAATATTGCTGTAAAAATCTATGACCTCTCCATCAATCAGGGATACAATCGCTTTTTTATAAGCGCTGCTCCGTCCACGAACCACTCCGGTACGGGAAAATCTTGATTTTTCTTTGCCACCGTAACGCATAGTGTTAACGGAAACAACTGAAACGCCGTACATATCTTGTATGGCTTTCTTAATCTGATTTTTATTAGCCCTTTTGTCGACGATAAAACCGTAGCACTTAAGGTCTTCGGTCTGCCCCGTCATTTTTTCCGTTACAATCGGTTTGATCAGAATTTCCATTGTTACCAGTTCTTATTGTCCGAAATTGTTATTCAAAGCTTCAATCGAACTCTCCAGGAAGGCTATTGACGAAGCGTTTAATATATCATAAGTATTTAGATCCGAGACCATTATAACTTTGACACCCTGCAAATTTCGAGAGGACAAATATATGTTTTTATTCGGTTCATTTAAAACCAATAACACTTTTTTGTTCGCTGATTTAAGGTTTTGCTTGATATCGACCATGGTCTTGGTCCGTGGTGTGTCGAGATTAAAATCCTCAACAACCACAATCTGTGATCCTTGCGCCTTGTAAGTCAATGCAGATTTACGTGCAAGAATTTTAACTTTTTTATTCAGTTTGAAACTGTAATCACGTGGAACGGGACCAAAAACC
>CAILAQ010000334.1 GCA_903832165.1 uncultured Bacteroidota bacterium
AATAAACTTCCTTGTTATAAACAACGAAAATATTGGCGCTATCGTTCCAGAGGGACTGTAAATATTCAATCCGGTTCCCCTTTGAATCATAAACATAATCATCACTGTTTTCCCTGCCCCAGGTCTGAGATCTTATACTCCACGATACTTCCACACAGCTGATCAGATTACCTTCGGTATTGTATGTGTAATCCCACCTTTGAACCTGAAGCCAGTCATTGGTTGAAAGCCACCAGTTATACCACCCCGCACTTTGGATTCGTCCTTCAGAATCATAGGTGTAACCTGTTTTACCAAACGGCATCCATTCACCGGTTACTTCATCCGGTTCATAATCAATCGCCGCGATTAAATGTTTTCCGGCATCATAGGTCATGGATGATTTAAACATAGTCATCCAATCATGGGTTTCAGCATTCAGAAGTAAAACAACTATGAGCGTATCGTTGCCACTTGCATCATAATGGTATTGAATTTTAACCTCTGATGATTCAATGCCGGAACCGTAGCTGCTATGAATTTCGCTCACCTGATGGCTGGCATTATAGATATATGTATCAGAATACATGGCCTCCCACTTCCCGGCCAACGTGTCATATCT
The DNA here is from genome assembly GCA_903832165.1 of uncultured Bacteroidota bacterium. GTDB lineage: Bacteria > Bacteroidota > Bacteroidia > Bacteroidales > UBA12481 > UBA12481. Next base: position 602 of record CAILAQ010000334.1, read on the forward strand.
TTCAGAAATTGCAGAATCCATTTTCTGGGTGGGGCCTGTTTGCACTCTGCATTCGAGAAATTTTCGCGGCAGCAGATTGTTTGGCGACGATTTTTTTACTGTCTGCTGTCCAATGAGATCAGGAACAAAAAATAAGCTGAGAATCAGAATTACCGATATGTTTTTCATGATTGTTGAATAGTGTCCGTGAATTTACTTTGATTAAGATCGGGATACACCGATTCGTTGTTACTTTTTGACGAATGGACGGATATAAAAGAAAAAGCCCTCTGAGTTTTGAGCTCAGAGGGTATTTACAGCTGACAGCTTTAAAGTTTTACTTCTTACTTATCTTCTCCGTCATCCTCACAGTCATCGGAATCGACATAGGAGTTGGCAACTGTGGTCCTTCGATGGAAATATTCCCTGACATGGATGTGGTGCCTTCAACGGTATTAATTAAACCGGTTACTGCGTCGAGCATGACTTTCCCTTCTCTGGCTCCAACAAGTTCAAAGTTCATTTTCATTCCCTGAATTTCCATTGGAGGTGCATCAGGATCGACAGTGATTTGCGAAGTGCCTTTAAGCTCATTGGTTTCTTTATTCGAATTCATTAACTCATACTTTGAGTTTACCTTCATCGGAACTAACTGATTGATCTTGGTTTCAACAATCCAGGGCTTTTTAACTTCAGCTCCGCCTTCGGGGAAAGGCAGGAATATCCCTTCGAGAGATTTTTGAAAACCTTCAGGACCGGCAGCAGAACCGGCAATAGCGCCCATTCCCATAGTTGCAGCGCCCTGTTCAGCAATGAGTTTGTCCAGCTTTTCGACAAATCCATCCGGAGCTTTCAGATCCGTTATTTTACCGAGTGGTGACAAAGTGAAAGAATAATATTGGTTTAATCCCAACGAAGACATTTTTGCAAATTCAGGAACTACAGTATCGGTAACTGAATTAAACTTCATTTCACCAGCTGGTGAGGTGCCGGTTAATGTCAGTGCAACCAATGCAGCCTTCATATTCATATCACCTGTAGCTGTTACCTCCAATACTTTAAAATTCAGGGTAGTGGTTGTTGCGGTAGTTGAGCTCTGGCTCTGCCCCATTACTTCCTGAGCAGATTCCTGTGACATGGAGACTTCGTACTTAAACTCATCACCGGCTTTAAGCTGGTATTTCAGATTCACTTTTTTAGCTTCAACCTGCATGCCAACAGATAGTATCATGGCAGCAATTAACAGAATTCGGGTCTTTTTCATTTTGGTGGTATTAATTCTGCAAGCGAAATTATAAAAAAACCGGCAGGAATAAGATTTCTGCCGGTTTTTCGGGTGAGCCATGACCGGGAATCGAACCCGGAACTGCGGTTTACGAAACCGCTGTTATACCATTTAACTATCTTGGCGTTATTGAGGGTGCGAAGATAGCAACGTTTTTTATTTTTGCCAAGACAATCACTTTCATGAAGCAATCAATCAATATAAAACAACTTCGCACCGATATATGGGAATCGATCTCGGGCACGGAGATGGATTTTACTTCGGGCAGCATTGGCAGGGCCGTATTCCTGCTCTCTGTTCCAATGGTACTTGAGATGGTTATGGAATCGATATTCGCCATTGTCGATATTTTCTTTGTCTCCAGGCTGGGTTCAGAGGCTGTTGCAACCGTGGGGATGACCGAATCGATCATCACACTGGTTTATTCCCTCGGCAGCGGACTGGCAGTTGCCACGACTGCACTGGTAGCAAGGCGAACAGGAGAAAAGCGACCAGAAGAAGCCTCAAAAATTGCTTTCCAGGCCATCCTTGCCGGCATACTTGTTTCGTTGCTCATTGCAATACCAGGTTACCTCTGGAGCTCCGATCTGCTCCGGTTGATGGGAGGTTCATTGCAGATGCAGAACGAATATGCAGGATATACCCGCATTATGCTTGGATTCAATGGGGTAATAATCGTCCTGTTTATTATTAATGCTGTATTGCGAAGTTCAGGGGATGCCGCCATGTCGCTGAGGGTACTGGTGATCGCCAACCTGATTAATATGACCCTTGACCCCCTGCTGATCTTCGGCATCGGACCTTTTCCCGAATTGGGTATCACAGGGGCTGCCATAGCAACAACCACTGGAAGGAGCATTGGCATACTGTTCCAGCTTTTTCTGCTTTTCAGGGGAAAACGGCGCATCAAACTTTCCTTGGCTGACATAGGTTTTGAGCCACGCACCATCCTTCAGATCATCAAATTGTCAGTGGGTGGGACAGGTCAGTCATTGATTGCCACCACGAGCTGGATCGCCATGATGAGGATCATTTCGACTTTCGGCAGCAGTGTGGTTGCCGGGTATACCATTGCCATACGGATCGTTGTTTTCGGGCTACTGCCCTCGTGGGGGATCAGCAATGCCGCGTCGACGCTGGTCGGACAGAACCTGGGGGCTGGACAGCCCGACCGGGCGGAGCGTTCGGTCTGGCTGACTGCACGGATCAACACCGTGGTTCTGTCGCTTATCGGTCTGGTTTTCATCCTGTTCACAGGTACTTTCATCAGATTGTTCATCAGTGATCCCGCGGTCATCGTTCCGGGTATAGAAGCTTTGCGGATCATCAGCATCGGCTTCCTGTTCTACGGGCTGGGGATGGTTATGATCCAGTCGTTCAACGGGGCCGGTGACACAGTAACACCGACGAAAGCTTTTTTTGTCTGCTTCTGGCTGATTGAAATACCTTTGGCATTAATTCTAACGAAAATATCCGGAATGGATCAAAGGGGAGTTTTCCTGTCGATCGTAGTGGCTGAAACCTGCATGACCATCCTCGCCTTTTATATGTTCAGGAAGGGCAAATGGAAACTGAAAAAAATATAGGGGCGGTCTGCGGTTCTGTTATTTCCGGACCGCAGTCAGGACCATCACCAAACCACTGTCGATATCCATCACACGTGCAGCAAAGGCGATCTCAACGCTTTTATCGTTATAAATAAAGGCACCGTGGTAGCTTGACGAATCGGCATCCCAATATTTATATCCTGAAACCTGAACGCTTCCGGGACCGATCCAGGCCTCCTGCGCGGGAATATCGAAGACGATTGCATCTCCTGCATCTTTCAGATTAACAGCCTCGAACATCACGACATTTCCGTCGTAAAAATCCAGCCCATCAGTATATCTGGTGCTTTTTGTCACTCGCATGGTTCCAGTGATATCACCTACTGAACCCTGGTCGCCGACATAAACCAGCTTGGAATCAACAACCTTGTAAATTTCCACCGTGTATGAATATTGCCCGATAATCTGATCGCGAAGATCATTCGTATCTTTCGAGCAGGAAGTTGCTAAAAACGGAATTGTTGCGAAGAGGAGCATCAATCCTGGAATCATTTTGGTTTTAAGAAGGTTCATCGATTTTTTGGTTTTGTGAGTGAAAAGCAGAAGATCCGCGCTTACTGCAACTTTCTCAGTTCTGCCTGATGAAGTTCGATTGTTTCGCGGAGTCCGTATCTCTCTTTCAAAACCTGTGCCAATTCCCATCCGTTTTTAATGGCTTCTTTATCATAATTTTCCAGGACGATATATTGGAACGTTTTACCCGTGAATTTGACTTTTATCGATTTGCGGTAATTATCGTGAATAAAGGCAAGGGCTCCGGCATCCGATCCATCGCGAAATTCGACCGTTTCCCAGCGGTCTCCAAGATCTTCCACTTTTCTGTTCCACTCATGACCCAGGCCGATCGTATCAGTCAGGATATAATTCTTATCATCATAGATCCTCAGGCTCGTGTGATCGATCCATTCTTTTCCATAATAGTGAGAGACCATCCAGGCATCGCCATTTTCGTTAAGAACGATCTTGAGGAAAGTACGGTTCCATGACGATTCAACTGTTTGTCGCTTATGCTCATAGCTACCCGGCCTTCCTGCTTCGCCCGGCTTAAAGATGAAACCCTTCGACAGGACCATCACCTGAGGATCCAGGACATTGATTCTGTCGCCGGACATTTGAATCACCCCCTTATGATAATCCAGGGCGATGGCATTTTTTCTTTTGAGGGCTTTCCCCACGACTCCATAATTATCTTTGTTCCATACCATCATAGAATCCAGCAATTGCATGGCATTGCTCAGCTCATGACTGGTCACCAGCGATTCCACCCGCTGAAAATCACTCTCAGCCTTTTTCTCAGCAACCGGAGAACAAGACATCAATAAGCTGATAATCATAATACTAATGAAACTTGCGGCTGTGGTTTTCATATTTCACATTTTTCCCAAAAATACGCTAAATTGCCACCCATTTTCACCACCATGTTGAGTCTGATTAAGAATTTCGGGTGTATTTCATTATTTACTATCCTGTTCTGTTCCTGTGAGACAGAGTTTAATCCTAATATCCCGACCAGTCCGACTCCGCTGATGTATGGCATAGTTAATCCAATCGACAGTGTGTATTCCATCAGGTTGACAAAAACTTATAACGGGGCAGGCAATGCCTTTGATTTTGCCAGAATTCCGGATTCCATCTATTTCAAGAATGCCAGAGTATTTTTAGAAACCCGCGACTCAAAAGGAAAGCAGATTGAATCAGTGGAGATGGATGAAAGGGTGATTGATGATCGGGTACCTGGGATTTTCGCCACCTCACCCAACCGGGTTTTTCAGACCGACCATACAAAAATCCATCTGAGGCCGGAATATTTTGCCGCAAACGGTCATGAGTATAACATTAATCTATTTGTCAGGGCCGTGATTCCCGGATACCCCGAAACTGTGACTGCCTGGTCTCATTTACGGGACATCCCCAAGCTGACTCAGCCACAATATTTATTTCAGAAAGTTTATTTCTATACTGAGGAACCCTTTTGGATGCAGTGGATGGATACCAATGCTGATAGCTATTTTGAGATTGTGGTAAAAATGCATTACACCGATTTCCTGTATGATGATCAGCGGGAAATGGTTGCCGAATGGGTGCTCACCGGGATCGCTGCAAATATGACCAGTTTCCCGGGAGGAGAAAGGAAAGTGTACTCTTACTATTTCAGGCCTGAAAATTTCTATGCAAAAATCAGGAGTGTTATTAAAGATGACCCCGATGTGGAAGCCCGCGTATGCAGAAAGCTTGATTTCATTGTGCTCTCATCAAACCGTGAAATGGAATATTACCGGAGTGTTTACGCGATTTCCGATGATTATCACGGTGCCGGTTACACTAATATTCAAAATGGCTTTGGACTTTTTATAACCAATTCTTCGGTTGGTGTTTATGGCCTTTCGCTGGGGCAGCAGGATCTTGATTCACTGGCAAAAGGCAAATACACATCCAAGCTTAAATTCAAGAACTACTAACACAATGTGCTAATTTGCCAATGTGCTAATTTGCTAATGAAAGAGATTAGCTACTTGACCACCATACATTTTGAGATCTTGACGTCGGTGAGCATGCCATCGCATCGGCCTTTGATGGTGACGGGCTGACCTTCGGTGAGGGCGGCAATTTCAGTCTTTTGCTTAACAGCCTCGAGGCTGTCGATAGTACAGGTTACCCCCATCATAGGGTCCACCAGCGTGACCGTAACATTCCCACTGCCATCCTTCTCAACTGAGACAATATTGGATTTCAGCAACAGGATTTTACCACCAAACTTTTCAGTGGCTGATTTTTCGTTGGCGCTGAAGGCTGAAAAAAGGGAATCGGCACTGATTTCAATATCCGGTTTCATTTTCTCAATCGGCTTTTCCTTACGCATGAAGCCGTACCAATAGGCAAATCCTGCTGAGGCTATGGCTAACAGCACTCCGATACCGGCCAGGCGCCAGATTTTCTTGCTCATTCGGATTATTTTTTAGGAATATATAACTGATAGTTCATCTGAACGGTAATCTTCATCGATTCAGCGAAATTCGCCTTCACCACTGAAGGTATCTTTATATCATAATCCTCAGGCTTCACTGAAAACACAGAGGTGCCGTCAATTTTATCCGTTCCGACTGTCAGTTCACTGTCGGCCTCCACATCCTTTGTTACTCCGTGAATAGTGAGCTTTCCGGTTACTTTCACCGGATATTTCCCTGCCTTGGTAAAGTCGACAGCTTTAAGGTCGGCAATTTTTCCGGTAAAACCAGATTTCGGAAATTTCTCCGACTCCATATAGTTTTCGTTGAAATGCTCCTGCATCAGCGGTTTAGGAAATTGAAAGGAGCGGTTGAGGACAGAGAACACCAACTCTCCTGTGGAAGTATCCAGAAAGCTGGTCACCTGATCATTAGCCGCTTTGACATCTTCTACCGAGGTATGCGAGAAAAAATCGATATGTCCGGTTTTTGTAAAATACCTGTTCTGGGCCGATACTGATAGAGTCAGGGCCAACACTAAGATCAGACAGAAAATTCGGTTGTTCATTTCTTTCTTTTTGAATGTAACGTAAATACTCTTGAAATGTTGAATCCGATATGGATATCTCCGTTCAGCCATGATCCGTTTGTTTTGCCGATAAAGCCTCCCTCCCGCATACCCTGCGAGTTGGTGAGGACAATCTGGAACACATGGCCCCCTGTTTCGATATCGAATCCAAGGGAAAGCGGATTGTAAAACTTAGTGGAAGTTCTCTGTGGAATCGGCCTGAGGACATAATAATATTCCCCGGTTACGGCCAGGCGGTTGGTCAGTTTAAATCGGCCGGCGACTCCCATGGCGAGCAGATCATTCTGATCCATCACGGAAGGAACCAGGTTACGATGGACATAGGTAGGCATCAGCTGAACGCTAAGATTTGAAAATTTCCGGGCGATAAGCAATTGCTGGGTAAAGCTCAGCCTGGATGAGAAATAATTGGTACGTGTTTGATCGCTCCATTTCAGGCCAATAGTCTCTATCGTTGAGAGGTAGCTGATAGTTACCGGAAAAGCGCCATTGCCGGATTGCTGATTTGCGATATTATAACGGGCGAAAGCATCGACGGTTTTCTCATAAGTTCCGCGGCCGACACCCACCATGAGTTTATCGAGCAGGCCGTATTCAGCACTTAAATGGATGTTCGACTGGTCGAGGCCGAAGAATTCATAGGGGCCCGAGTTCACACGGCCGAAGCGGTGGGAAATCCTTATATCAAGTTCACCCTTTTTCAATTGTTTAACCGAGTGGCCGTTAATCACGCGGGTAGCTTTGAACAGGGCTTCAACCGGCTGCGGTCCATCGGTTGATTCGGACGCCAGAAGGTCGTTGAGGTTCTGGGCGTTGAGAGCGGTGGCGGTAAACAAGAGAGCAATTAGCAGATATGCTTTCATTTTATAAGATTTCGTTGTTTGGTTATCTTCCTTGCAGAATTCCGTTGTAAGGGACGGGGTCCCCGCCTCCGCGGGGATGACAGAGGGTTTAATGAAGTTGAAAGGTTGAGATTCGAAGACCAATTCTGAATTCCGAAATTACAGATTGAAGTATCCGTGAAACCGAAAGTCCACCAACTGCAGACTGATGACTGCTGACTGATGACTGCCGACTGATGACTGTCTCGTGTCTTGTGTATCGTCTTAATTGTTAAGTGCCCCATGATCGATCCAGATCTTAATTTTTGTGATCGAGCAGGTGTCGAGCTTGGCACCGTCTTTAGGCATCGGTATGTGTGCAGGATCATGAATAATAGCCAGATAGAAATGGCCGTCGTCAACTGCTCGTTTCAATGTGGTATAATCCTCCAGGTTCAAATTTCCGCCCATTGAAGCATAATCTTTTATGCTATGGCAACCATAGCAGTTGGTTTGCAAAATAGGCTGAATAGATTTCGAAAAAGTTACACCTGTAGTATCACAACCCTTATCGAGAGAAGGATAGAGGGTTTCTTCGTTGTCGTAGTAACATCCGGCAAGGAAACCTGCAACCAGTGCAAAAATCAGCAGTTTTTTCATTTCAGGCCTCCTTCATTATTCAGATTTCCCTCAGGCAATGGGGAGCATTTGGTATCTTTTGCTCCCTGCTCAATCCATATGCGGATTTTAATCCGATCAGATTCTGCCAGCGCATGGCTTGGTGGCATAGGCTGAATCATCGTAGAAATTATCGCCTGATAAAGTCTGCTTGTGGCTGGAGAACCTGCGCTAACACGCCGCTTAATATCCGGGTAAGATTTCAGTGCAAAACTTTCTCCGTTACCATTATGACAGCCCGGTGTAGCGCAACCATTCTTAAACACCGGCAGAACATCCCGTTCAAAACAGACGGTGTCCATCTGTGCCAGATTCAATGTTTCGTGTTTACAAGAGGGCAGGATTCCTGTTGATATTAAAATAATAGCAACGAGGAACAGCCCGGCTGTGATGGCTTTCTTCATATTTGTTTAAATTTGGAACAAACTTACCAATAAGGTTAGTCAAAGTGTTTAACCCAGCGTTAATTATCGTTAATATTTTATGAAAACAATTACAAGCCGTTTAATCAGTTTAATCTTTTTTTCTGCCGTAATTTTTGGTTTCAGCCAATGTAATAATCCCGGCACGGACAACTGGAAACCCAAACCGGGACCGCTGATGACCAGATGGTCAGCTGATGTGGCACCGGGAAAAACCTGGACGGAGTATCCGAGGCCTCAGATGGAACGCAGTAACTGGTTAAATCTTAACGGATTATGGGATTATGCTATTACTGATACCGCTTCGGGCATACCGGCAAAATGGGATGGAAGTATCCTCGTTCCTTATCCAGTTGAATCGGCACTCTCCGGTGTGATGAAACGTGTTATGGCCAAAGACCGGCTCTGGTATCAGCGGATTTTAAAGGTTCCGGCCCATTTGAGGAGCACCAGGATCTTGCTGAACTTTGAGGCGGCCGACTGGGAAACTCATGTATATATTGATGGAGCCGAAGTTGGCAAGCATCAGGGGGGGTACGATCCTTTCAGTGTCGATATCACCGATCATGTAAAACCCGGCATTAAACATAAACTTACCGTATCGGTTTGGGATCCTTCCACCGAGGGATATCAGCCTTGTGGAAAACAATTTACCAAACCGGGTGGAATTTGGTACACCCCGTCATCTGGAATCTGGCAAACGGTTTGGCTTGAAAAAGTTCCCGAAACCTATATTACCGATTATCAGATCACCCCGGATATTGATCAGCAAAAAGTTCGCGTAAAGGTGATGGGAAATGAATTCAGTGGCAACGACCGGATACAGATCAGGATTTTTGATAAGAAAAAGATGATCGGCATGGAGGAAGGCGATCCTGATGAAACGATAGCCGTAAAAATCGACAACATGCATTTATGGTCACCCACTGATCCGTATCTGTATGACATTGAAGCACGCATTGTCAGGAAATCCGCTGTAGTGGATGAGGTAAAGGGATATTTCGGAATGCGCAAAATATCTATCGGAAAGGACGAGAAAGGCATGACACGGATTCTCCTGAACAATAAGTTTGTTTTTCAAAATGGTCCGCTGGATCAGGGATTCTGGCCCGACGGATTATATACGGCTCCCACCGAAGAAGCAATGAAAGCGGATCTGGACTCCCTTAAAGCCATGGGATTCAACATGCTGCGAAAGCATGTGAAAGTTGAGCCGCGCCGTTTCTACTATTATACCGACCATATGGGATTGCTGGTTTGGCAGGATATGCCGAGCATGTATTATGAAGTGCCGGTGGCAAAAGATTCATTGAAGATAGCTAAAAAGGCTCAGGCAAATTTCGAAATGGAGCTGGAGCAATTGGTTAAAGATCATTACAATCCAACTTCCATCATCATGTGGGTACCGTTCAATGAAGGCTGGGGACAGTATCATACGGAGGCCATTGTCGATCTGGTGCGCTCATTCGATTCATCACGCCTGATCAATAATGCCAGCGGCTGGACTGATAAGGGAGCCGGAAGTGTAATGGACATCCATCATTATCCTGATCCTGCAGCGCCGAAGATGGAAGAAAAAAGGGCCATTGTACTGGGTGAATACGGCGGACTGGGATTATATGTCCCGGGTCATGTTTGGCAGACCGAAAACTGGGGATATGAGAAGATGCAGACTGCGGATGCTCTGCTTCAGAAATACGAGAATTTTTATCAGGAGGTATCCAGATTAAATGCTGAAGCCGGCTTAAGTGCCTGTGTATATACCCAAACCACTGATTGTGAAACTGAGACCAACGGATTGATGACTTATGATCGCTATCGTGTTAAAATGGGTATCGCCAATGTCGCCAAAGCGCACAGCGGCAAAATCGCTCCCCGTCTGAAATCAGACAATCTGGCGTTCATTGACTCATTTTCTGCTGAACTATTCTCCACAGCAACCGGCGCTGAAATACATTTTACTACAGATGGATCAGTGCCCACAAAACAGTCAGGTATTTTTACAACTCCGATTACCATTACTTCGCCAACACTGCTTAAGGCAAAATCCTTCTGGTCGGACGGCGATACCAGCCGTACAGCGGTGTTTGACATTAAAAAGGCGGTTCCGGAGCCGGCGATGAATGTTCCCGGGGTTAAACCGGGGTTGAAAGTCAGCTTATACAACGGCAACTGGGACAAGCTCCCTGATTTTGCAAAACTCACGCCTGCGCGAACGGGAATCGTGAGTCAGATTGATCTGAGCTTTACGAAGGCCACGCAGAATTTCGGTTTGACTTTCGATGGGTACCTTGACGTTCCGGCTACCGGCATATACCAGATCGTTTTATCATCCGATGATGGCGGGCGCCTTACCCTGGACAACAAGGTACTGATTGATTATGACGGGATCCATGGTGCCGGGGAGATGAAAGCCACCGCAGCACTTGCCAAAGGATTGCATGCCATCAGGGTGATCTATTTCCAGCGGCAGGGAGGATTGGGGCTTAAAGTTAAGGTTGCCAATGCTAACTACCAGGCTGCCTGGTGCCACTAAAGCTGACAGCTTTGAGGAGGCATGCTGAAGGGAGCTGATTATAGGGAGCTGATTATAGCTGACAGCTTGAGGAGGCATGCTGAAGGGAGCTGATTATAGCTGACAGCTTTGAGGAGGCATGCTGAAGGGAGCTGATTATAGCTGACAGCTTTGAGGAGGCATGCTGAAGGGAGCTGATTATAGCTGACAGCTTGAAGAAAAGAAA
>CAILAQ010000335.1 GCA_903832165.1 uncultured Bacteroidota bacterium
ACCGTGATCATCAGTAGTCTGATAGTTTTCAAATTCAACCTGTCGGCGTTCCTGAGTGATTTCGGGTTCCATACCAGGCTTGAAAGTTCTGCCATCCCAACCATCAGGAGGAATGACACCAACACCCAGCCCAAAATTGAATCCTTTTTCCAGGTCGGTTGCCCAGGCTACGGTGTAACCTGTCTTCAGCGAATTCTCAACGATTTGATCCAGCTCATTAATTGGCACATTATAGGCTGTTCCGCGCGCAAAATTGTCGGGAACCTCGAGCACAAACTTCTCATAAAAAGGATGATGCGTAAAGGATGAAATCTGAACATAATCATCCATGCTGAGGCCCAGCGATGCTGTAAAAGTATTCGGGGTATAGGAGGTTCCTGCATATTCGAAGTTTTCAGGAACTTTCCCCAGATAAGCGTCAACCAGGTTGGTAAATCCTTGTTTCCAGGCGGTACTCAGTTTGCCATTAGGATTTTTGACTATTGCATCAACATAGGCTCTTAAAACGCCATCCATCTCATTATGGATGACTCCCTTTTCCTGAATTTCATTGCCCGGATATGCCGCCATTGGAACAATACCATATTTTTTAATTGAATTGATGACATCATGATCGGCACCGCCAGGGCCAAATTCGCATTTGCCATTCCAGCGGATAAACTCTTCAGCCTTATCAATGTAGGTGTTTCTGACTGTGTACATGACGGAAAGTTCAACCGGTGGTTTTCCCAAACGCTGCATCTCGCTTTCGAGGAATGACGAGGTTGAAAAACACCAGCAGGTACTGGATGAGCCCTGATTTTTTACTGAGGTGCGCGGATATTCCACATCGATAGTGAATTTATAGGGCGGTTCGGGAGTTTTCTTCTTTTTTGCCTCAACCGGCAGTGGCAGAGCCATCATTGTTGCCAGGAGAATAATTCCGGCGTTCAGATATTTTAGCTTGTTCATGATTTGCTGGAGTTATTAGTTTAAACCTATTTTCTTAGCAATTCCAGGAGGAATTCCATCTTTATGAAGCATAATCGACATGGTGCGCAATCGCATAAAAGGCACTGAAACATATGAGTATCCTTTAAACTTGCCGCCCTCGCCCCAGGAATTTTTTTCCTGGAAATATTTATTACCAAACTGATCCTGAGCAAGTCCGATCAGGTGCATGCCATGGTCGTCAGTCAACTGCCAGGAATCAAACAAATACTGGCGATCGGCCTGGGTAACCTCTTTTTCCTTAGCAGACGGATCCTTGAGGTCTCCGCCATCAGCCATAATCCGACCGTAGCCCTGTGCAAATCCGAGATCTGAGATATCAGCACCCCAGACTATCGAGATTCCCTTATTCAACGAATATTCCATGATCTCAAGAAGTTCATCGATTGGCACATTATAGGCTTGCGACTGGACCCAGTTATCCGGGATTTCCAGGACGAACTTCTCATAGAAAGCATGATGTGTGAATGAGGTGAATTCAATATAATCATCAGGATTGATTCCGATTTCTTTAACAAATTCCTTTGGGGTAACCATCTTTCCGTTGTAAGAAAAAGAGACAGGTTTTTCTCCCAGATAGGCATCTGTAACTCCTTCAACGCCTTTCAGCCAAACGGGGCTGATCTTGCCGTTAGGGTTTTTTACGATGGTTTGTACTATGCCGGTCAGGGCATTTACTAATTCCCCGTGCTTGTGAGTAGTTTCGCCATAGTTGAGCCCGGGATAAATATCCCTGGGAACAATACCGTATTTTTTAAAAGAATTCGTAACGTCATGCTGCTCTCCGCCTTCGGCAAAGTTGCATGTGCCGTGAAATTTGACGTACTGCTCGGCCTTATCCCGGTATATGTTATTAACGGTAAACATTTCAGATAAACCAACTTCCGGCTTCCCAAGGCGCATCACTTCACTTTCAAGCATCGAGGTGGTTGAGAAACACCAGCAAGTTGAAGTGGAGGCCTGGCTCTTGATTGAAGTGGCAGGAACCTGCTTCAGAATGGTCATTTGAAATTCGGGTTTAGACTCAGCAGATTTGGCATCTGCAGGTTTTTTATCCTGGCCTGAAACTCCAAGAGGATTCAGTGCTAATATTCCGATCAGGAACAAGGCAGGAATCCTGAGTTTTTTGAATGGGTTCATACTTCTATTTGTCATTTGTTTTATAAACTGTTATATGAAAAGTCTTAATTTCACGGATCGCTGAAGCCGACGAATTTACAAAAGAGAAACCTATGAGAACATTACTAAGATCATTAATTTTTATTCTTCCTGTTTTTGTATTTCAATTAGTACAGGGCCAGGTGGTTACTACCAGCTCGATGATTGATGAATTAACGGATTTGCGAAAATTATCGGAGTATCCCAATCCCGGATTCCATTCAGTTCAATATTCTTCCTACGACAGAAGAACTGTGAGTCCGGATATCCCTGGCTGGTTCTCCAATTCTGATGGTTTTGGCGGTGAACCGATCCCTGGTTTTGCTGAAGTGCTTAAAGCTCCGGATGCCAAAGGAACAGGCGAGTATCTGATCTGTGATGTGAAGGGACCCGGTGCCATTGTCAGGCTATGGACCGCACAAATCAGCGGTGATCTTACCGTTTATCTGGATCAGGACAAGGAACCACTATATAGCGGACCTGCCCAGCCATTCTTTCTGCACACTTATGAGACATTGCTGAATGAGAAGCCAAGGAACGACTGGACCGGCAGTATCAACCAGAATATGGCATCTTATTATCCTATACCTTTTGCCAAAGGGTGCAGAATGGTATACAGAGGCAATCTGTCAGACCTTCACTTTTACCATGTGCAGCTGAGATTGTTTGATCAGGGAGCCAGAGTGAAGACGTTCAGGATTGAGGACA
>CAILAQ010000336.1 GCA_903832165.1 uncultured Bacteroidota bacterium
GCTCCTGTCCCGAATGGCATGCAGGGAAAGGTAACCGCGCCTGGGTTTTTGTTGATGAAATTATAGTGGAATGAAAGAAAGATACCTACCAGTAGAGGCGCGAAGTTGACAGATAAACACGGAGAAAATTTATGAGAACACTAAACACAGTCATTGTTGTTTTGGCATTCAGTTGCGCTTTGCAGGCACAGCACGATGTCAGCAAGAAATATTATGCTCCAACTGATCCTCTTGTAGCTGCCAAGCTGGAGCAGTGGCAGGATCTGAAATTCGGGTTGCTGATGCATTGGGGACCTTACAGCCAATGGGGTGTGGTGGAATCCTGGTCGATCTGTTCCGAGGATGAAGGATGGTGTAGCCGGCCGGAAGAAGATTACATTGGTTACAAGAAGAAATATGAAGGATTACAGAACACCTTTAATCCCACCGAATTTGATCCTTCCAAATGGGCAAAAGCGGCGGCTGGAGCCGGTATGAAGTATGTGGTATTTACGACGAAGCATCACGACGGGTTTTGCATGTTTGATACCAAATACACGGATTACAAAATTACCGATCCGAAAACACCCTTCAGCAAGAATCCAAAAGCAAATGCGGCGAAGGAAATCTTCAATGCTTTTCGCGCTGAGGGAATGTGGGCCGGAGCCTATTTCAGCAAACCCGACTGGCATTCGCCTTATTACTGGTGGCCGAACTTTGCAACACCTGACAGGAATGTTAATTATGATGTAAAGAAATATCCCGATCGGTGGGAAAACTTTGTTCAATACACCCATAACCAGATTATGGAACTGATGACCGGTTATGGCAAAATAGATATCCTCTGGCTTGATGGCGGCTGGGTTGAAAAGCTGACTCCGGAGCGCATTAAAGGATATATCAATTCGCCTGATTACAAATTTATGCACATTCAGAATCAGGACATTAGAATGGATGAGCTCGCAGCAAAGGCGAGAAAAGTTCAACCGGGGCTGATCGTAGTGGACCGTGCAGTTGAGGGTCCTAACCAGAATTATCTGACGCCGGAGAACCAGGTACCGAAAGAATCACTGGCCTATCCCTGGGAATCCTGCATGATCATGGGGGGTGGCTGGTCATATTCATTCAATGCCAATTACAAAACAGGCAGGGAACTTGTGCATCTTCTTATTGATATTGTTGCCAAAGGCGGCAACTTGCTTTTAAATATTGCTCCAAGTCCGAAAGGAACATGGGACAAGGAGGCCTACGAGAGGCTACAGGATATAGGCAAATGGATGGATATCAACAAGGAGGCTATTTACGGAACCAGGAAAATTGCCCCATTTAATGAAGGATCGATATATTACACAAGGAAAAAAGACGGTAGTGCCCGATATATTCTTTATTGCCTTAAGGAAGGCGAAAAGATGCCGCAAGAACTAACGGTTACAGGGTTGGATATAACAAAGAACGTTGTCATTGATGTTTTAGGATATAAAGGAAAAGTAAGTTACAGTCTATCAGAAAAGGGAATAAAAATTAAGGTTCCGAATGTACTGTTGAAGGAAAACAATTTGCCATACGCAATTGTATTCAAGCTAAGGTAATTTCATCCGAAATGCGGCATAAGAAGGA
>CAILAQ010000337.1 GCA_903832165.1 uncultured Bacteroidota bacterium
CCATTAAATCAGTTTTTCACATTATTCAGGCCGCCCTGCTTGAAAGAAAAGGTGATGATTTTGGTGGTTATCTGTTTGGTAACCAGTACAGGCTTCACCGCAAAGGAACAACCCGCAGCGAAATTTTCATTGAAAAGATTTGCGATTCTAAATACCTCAGGTCTTCGATAGCTAACGATATCAGTGAAAGAACCGATCTGATGGAAGAATTGGATGGTATCCTTGCGGAAAATAAGAAACTCCGGCTGATAGGCTGGTTCACGTCATCCGTGGACAACAGTATGGAAGTTCCTGAAGGCCTGATGAAGGTGCACAGGTCGTTTTTCAAGGAGAAATGGCAGCTGGGTATCCTGCTCAATCCGGGTTCTGATGTATTGCAGGGAGCGACATTCCTTCGCCGGAAAAGCGGATACCTTGATCCGATGCCCGATCCGGCCGCATTTGTCAAGTGGGATGAGCTTTATCGGTTTGCCCTGAATCCGGCAAGCAGCACGAAAAAAGATTCCGGGGATCAGGATGCTGATAAAAAAGATTATGCAAGGATTTCATTGAATAATACCTGGGGTGATTCCATTGTTACCGCAGTAAACTTTGATCCGGCAGTAGTGCCCGAAATTTTGGCAGCGGCAGCTAATCAGGCAATCCCAAAGGATACTTATCAGGTTGTCGGATATCTGTATGGAAAAGTCATACCTAAGCCTGCTACAGATGGTAATCCCGGTGAATATGACGTTATCGTGAGCCGTTTTATTGAATTGGCAAATGAAATGGCACCCCGCGATCTGCCCGGCCTTACGGTAGTAGGGTGGTGGGGACAGTCGAATGTGGACGTAATCAACTATTTACATTCAGCGATTGAATACCATGAGCGAGTTTTCAGGGAAGCCTACCATTTTTCCTGTCTGGTTAATCCCATAACCGGAGAAATGAGGGTTTTTACCCGGAAACACTCACTGGAAATGAACAACAGTACCATTGAAACGGAAGAATATCAATTAAACACTCTTCTCTCCCGGTAAATTTCTATTTTTGCGATACCAACCTTTAGCGGTGTTGTAAATGGTTTTAATTTCATGAGGCAGACCAGCATACTTAAATCAGGCTGCATTGTCCTGTTAGTTTATTTATTTACGGTTCAGGCTGCGCTTTCTCAGGAAGCACCGGTTTGGGACAAAACTTCCCTGCGGGATTCCGCTACTGCCCTGCTTTCGAAGTACCAGATACTTCATAATCAGTTGAACAGTCAGTCAGATTCTTCAGTGGTATGGCGCTTTATGCACCTCTTCCGCAACCCGAAAGTTCAGGTTATTGATGACTTGGAGGGATCGGAAAAAGTTTCCGGAATCAGTATTGAGGAATTAATGATCAAGATGGCCGATCTGTTTCCTGATGGACTCGGCGTTAAAATGGATCTGGCCAGATTATCAATGGATGCACCCAAATATGACCGTAATAACCGGTATATTATACGTATCCGGCTGCATCGGTCGCTGAGCGGGATTTCTGGAGGAAAGGTTTTCTCTTCTGATCAGAAGGTCATTTTCCAGATCGCATTTTTCAATAATAATGGAGTGCCTGACAATTTTACCATTTACGGGATGGAATTGCCACCTAAAGGGCAGAGTTTTATT
The DNA here is from genome assembly GCA_903832165.1 of uncultured Bacteroidota bacterium. Lineage (GTDB taxonomy): Bacteria > Bacteroidota > Bacteroidia > Bacteroidales > UBA12481 > UBA12481. The sequence continues at coordinate 1,632 of CAILAQ010000337.1, forward strand.
ACCGCCATAGTATCTCCGGGATATTCCGGGTACATCAATCCGACACTGAAGGCCGACAGCCGGCTGGGCCTGACACGCGGCGCAGGCTATAAAGCCGGGATATTTTATACCCGCTTTTTTTCCAATAACTGGGGTGTTGGTTCAGGTGTCCAGTTTTCGCAATATTCAGGATCTGTTAAGCTCGATAGTTTTGATGCTATTGGTGGTTTCAATTCTCATTTGAGTAATATATCAATCAGGAATGATTTGTGGTTTATTGAAATTCCTGCGTTTTTATCGGCCCGGACCAGCCTTTCAAAACGTTTTGAGGTAAGGGCCGATATCGGCCTTTCATTCGGGCTTCGGGTTTTTGAAAATATGATGTCATCGGCGGTGAATGACAATACCGGATTATTGCTGGACGATGTTTTAAGCGATGCCGGCTGGATTGATCAGATGAACAGGCTTAATGTTGGACTGGCAGGCAATCTTTCGGTTGCATACAGGTTTAATAATCGTGTCGGCTTCCAGGTAGGATTTGGAATGCGACAAGGATTATCCGGACTTGACAGCAATGTTCAGTCAGATTTCTCAGGCTCAAAATATCAGGGGCAGTATAATCCTTTATGGGGAGCTCCCGGAAAAACGGTCAGCCAGGCGTTCTTCATAAATATTGGAGCCGGTTACAGGCTCAGCAGCGGAAAAGAAAAATGAGTAGGAGTAAACTTTTTATATTGGGTTACCTGGCCTTGATTATTATATCGGGGATTCAGGCCTGTGCCAAGTTTGATACTTTACCACAGCTTGAAATTCAGGTGGTTGATGAAACCGGAGCTTACGTTTCCGGTGCTTTTGTTTCTCTTTTTGACACCGCAGATGAATGGTCGAAGCGAAAAAATCCCTTACAGGTGTGGAGAAAGACAGATTCCGAAGGAAAGGTCCTGTTTACCGACCTGCATGAGATAGAATATTTTGTTTATGTCAGGTTTGACGGAAAAGATAATAGCCTGGATGAAATATCAACCATGGCTCCGTTAACCATTAATAAGAGGAAAATTATTACGATACATATCCGTTAGGTAAGTTGAAAATGCAAAGAATATCATCATACAGGAAACTTTTTTACGTAATGATTGCAGCAGTGATAGCTGCAACAGGCTGTAAAAGGGAACCTGTTGTTGAAGAACCTCTTACCCCCGGCCTTAATGTTTCGTCATTTCAGCAAAATGTTGTGCATCTGGATACACTGATCTTTACAAATCCGGTCCGCACCAATGGTCAGGTGAGATTTGACCTTATCGGAACTCCCCAGCAAATAAAAGCCGGCGATATTATTTATTATCCGGGCATTGGCAGCCTTTATGCAAGAGTTCTCTCGTCAGCGACTGTTGGCTCGAGAATAATCTTTCAGGTTGAAAAACCAGGCATTTCGGAAGTTTTTAAGAGTATATCCATTCAGGATGATAACAGCAAAAATCTTTTGAGATCAAGAACCAGGATTCAGTCTAACCGGTGGAACAGAGATACACTCAACCTTAGCGACTTCTTTATTTACGATGGTTTCTGGCAAAACCGGATTCTGCAGGTTCAGTTTAATTCAGGTAAGCTTTTCGCTTCGTCTGCGCTCGACCAGTTCAGCCTGGCAGGCCAGGGCTCAGATCCCTGGTTCGACCGGCTCGCGCTTTCATTCCGGTATTCACTTGATCTCAACGGAGCCCTGACGATAAAAACCGGTAGTGCAATGGATGCCCGGGATAGTATTCGCCTTGACAATGCAGTGTATGGCCCTTTTGTGGTCAATGGTTTTCCGATAGTTTATCATGTGGACACCTGGATTGGCTTTCATGTGGTGACCGCGCGTGATACTGTTCTGACAATGAATTTGTCGGGTATTACGAGCGGGAGTTTCGCTCTGAAATATAATTATTGGGACAATTGGAAATTCGTAAGGACGAGTGCTGCGAAAAGTGCTTCGATCCTTCCATACAGTGGGTCCAAAACAACTTCATATGTTGGTGAAGTATATGTGAATCAGATTGTAACCCCTTATTTTTGCGGTGAACCGTCATTATCTGTCGGCAACCGTTTTACTGCGCTGATGAATTATGATATCAGCATACCTGATTGGCAGTCCTCACAAAAAGTAAGTGAAAAGGGCATAATGGCGAGGACCGGTACCGTTTTCGGAACGGAGGTGCCTGAAAAGCTTCTGACCACTGAAGCTGTGCTTTATCTGGAGTCCCAAACCGGAGTGCTTGCGAATCAGGCTCCTCTGGCTGTGTTTAAGATTGCTCCGAAGGTTGGTTTTACAGATACTGATTTTCAGTTTGATGCAACCTTGTCAACCGATCTGGAAACTCCTTCAGCCTTGTTGCAGGTGAGGTGGGATTTTGACGCTGATGACCATTTCGATACAGAATTCAGCACTACCAAGGTTGTATATCATAAATTCCCTGTTGCGGGCACCTATAAGCCTGTTTTGGAGGTCAGGGATGATGGAGGCCTCGTATCCCGCATAATCTCTTCGGTTGATGTCAGTTTGTCGTCATCTGCACCGGTTGCATATTTTACAGTGACGCCCGAATCCGGGAGGGTAAGCGATTACTTTATCTTCAATGGGGAAGGTTGCTATGATGCCCAGGATCCAAGTACTGTGTTGAAAGTCAGGTGGGATTTTAACGGGGATGGCGTTTGGGAAACCACCTGGTCGACAACCAAGTCCGTGGTTTATGTTTTTCGTGAACCGGGCCGGTATGTTGCAAAACTGGATGTTTTGGATACCCAGGGACTTTCCGGATCCACAACGAGAATCATTGATGTGGGAGCCGTTAATATCAAGCCGACTGCTCTGTTTACCACGAGCCCTGAGAGCGGGACTATTGAGACAAAATTTAGTTTTGACGGCTCGGGCTCAACTGATCCTGAGGATGCTGCTGACGATCTCCGTATTCGCTGGGATTGGAATAATGATGGAATTTTTGATACCGATTACAGTACTGTGAAAACCATTCAGCATACCTTTTCTGTATCCTGAAAATACACTGTTGTTATGGAAGTTATCGACACTGAGGGTTATGGATCCACTTATGAAAGAGTGGTAAGTGTTTCTGATCTGAATACTCCGCCGGTTGCTGATTTTTCCATTAATCCCACTTCCGGACTGGTTGGCCAGACGATCACTTTCGATGCAACATTATGTTCAGACAAGGAAGACAGTCTCGATCTGCTCGAGGTTCGCTGGGACTGGAACAATGATAATATCTATGAAACACTTTGGAGCAGCACGAAAGTCTATACAAATACTTACGCCGAAGCCGGAACTTACATCATTAAAGTTCAGGTCAGGGACAGGGAAGGGTTGACTGATACGAGGGTGAAGTCCATTGTAATTAAGTAGTTAAGGAAGTTGGAGGTCTTAGATTCCAATTTATAGATTCGAATTTAGAATTCCGAATGCCGAAGTATAAGATTCAGGTCACCTTGAATCAGAGAGGGATATTTATCATTCTTTACCTCCATATCCTTCAATGGCTTTCTTTAGGGTGGTAAGAATTTCTTCCCGCAGCCAGACCGGCTTAATAACTTCAACTTTTGCGCCATAGCTTAAAATCTGCATTCTGAGCTCATCAGAAGGAATCACATAAAGTTTCACCTGATAAAAACCGGGAGATTGCCTGGTAATTTCCTGGGAGGGGTGCAGTGGATTTGATATGATATATTGCGCCTGCACTTCATCAATCCGGAAGATGATCTCTTCGGGAATTCCTGAGTAGGTGCCGATTCCGAAGCTATATCTGAAAAACAGGTCGGGATTGAAACTCTTTTCCGGCAAGAAAGTGTTTCCGGTTAAATTGATATTGATCATACGGTCGAGGCCGAGTGTCCTTATCTTATCATTGACTGTATCTTTTCCTACGAGGTACCATCTGTTTTTGTTCTCTTTAAGCAGGTATGGATGGTATGTATAGTGGCGTGAGCGGCCATCGACATAAGGGATGTAATCGAATTCGGTTTCGTGATTATTCCGGATTGCATCAAGCAGCAGAGGCAGATACTCATGTTCCCTGCTTTCAGGCACTGCTTCAAACTGAATGACATTTTCGAGGTTCGACTCTGAAAACCGGTCGGCGAGGATAATTCTGCCCTGAATTTTATTGACAGCGGTTTCCAGATCCTGAAAAATCTGGCTTTGCCTGAAATGGTTCAGTGTATGAAGAGCCAGCCTGATCAGGTCGATATCTTCCGGAGTGAGGGGCAGATCCAGGCTGAAAGCGGAATCAGTATAATAATAGCCTTTGTGTAAATGGTTGAAGGCGATCGGGGCATAGCCAAAAACCGACTCGTTCTTTAATGCCCAGATATCCTTTTCAATGGTAGAGGCGGAAATATTTAAACCATTGCCGGATCCATAGAGGGCTTCCTCGCAGGCAGATCTGAGTTCTTCCTTGGTAGGATAGGGGTTTCGACCGGCTTCTGATGCATTCATCAATTATCCGGTATCGTATCGCGGCATATTTATTTAGTGCCATTTCTCCATTTCGTAAAGATTTGCGCATCTAATGTAAAAAAACCCCGCAACGTAAATAGGTTACGTTGTGGCTTAATTCTTTTGAATCATAAAACAATTACAAAATGAAAGAAGAACGCACAAGTGCCGAGAAGAGATTCTGGCAAACGATGATGAAGACTGCTGTGGATTCGGGCATGGAACCGGGCTGGGAATATCTTGGCTATTCCTGCACCAGGAAAAGGATTGGTGAATTGATGGAACGCTTTCACGGGGATCCTTCATTTCCCGGTTTCTACGGGTTGAGAATACCGCTTGGGGAATATAATGGACTGAATCTTAATCTTTTGATTGAGAATCAGAAAGAGCTGATTGTCGGCATTCAGGTGGATGATTCCTCGATACCGGGTTCAGACATTACGGTGGATACGCTGCGATCCCTGATGGGTATGCTGGGTGATACCGGGCGGCCGTGGGATTTTGAGGCACCCGGCTGGATTGCCTGGAAAACCACGGAGATCAGGTTGAATTTCAGATCTGTCCTGAACAGGGCATTTCAGGATATCATGCTGATGAAATCAGATTCTGAGGCCATGTACCTGATTGGAGAAGAGATAGGAGATATTTTGGATGAAATCCGTGAAGTAATAATGAAACAGGAGGTTGAATATGGAACCGTTATTAATTAGTCTGATTCTGGGTTTTACGATTGCTGAATATATTCAGTCCCGAAAAGCGGATAAAACCGGCGAGAAGGGTCAGGCTGAATAGAATCGCTTCGAAAGGAACCCGCTGCTTCCAGAAAGGGAAAGTGATCAGGAAGAGAAGAATGAGAATGATCATAGCCTTACTGTAGATCCGGTTAACAGGTTTGGCTTTCCGGATCCAGAGGGTGCCCGCCAGAAATAGTGTAAGGGGGAAAGCCCATGCGATATTGAGATTGCCATGGCAGACCATGTGTCCCGAGAAGAACCACATATAGCAGAACAGCCATCCCAGGAGACCGGCGATGATGAATATACCGGTGAAGAATATTTTGGTGAGCCGTTCCGGAGTTTTTCGGTAAAAGGCAAAAATCAGTGAGAATATCAGAATAAGACTTAAGATGGTATAAGGGTGAAGCAGGCCGGTTCCTTTCGGTTTCGGGTATTCCGGCATAAAGAGGATTTTCTCCGGCTTGCAGAGCGGGGTACCATCGGCCTGCCTGGCCAAAGCAAAAAGTCGGTGCATATGATCCGGCAGGAACATATAACCATCCTGGCTTGCTTTTTCATCCGCTCCGGAAGCAAGCGTTATTAAAATGCCTGTCCTGGCCCAGGTATTCAGGCTGATATATGGCATGATCAGTTGCCGGTAGGTAAGATGTTCCGACGGTTCAGGTGGCCAGAGGAATTTTCCGCCGGTAGCTTTTACAACGATATCGCGGATTCTTGAGGAGCAGTTATCTTTAAAGAAATCGTACCAATAATGACGGTTCTCAGGCAGATAGTTTTTTTCCAGCAGGTTAAATAATTCCTGCCGGTCTTCAATTGATATGTTTAGTGTCAGTTCTTTAATAAACCGTTTTTCGGCCATGTAATCCGGTATGAATCCCCTGAAACGGACGACAGACAGCATGTACCAGAGCTTGCCATCAATAAACTGGCCATAGAAATCAGGCACATTGAAATCGAAAGTTCCGTAATTGTATACCCTGTCGAGGTTCAGCGCAGCGTCTGTTACCCGAAGTGCGCTGTGGCCGAAATAGGTGTATACTTCAGGTCCGGGTCCGCAGGTAAGCAGACTGACCGTTGACTCAGACGACAATGCAGGAGCCTGAGCCCTGACTATTTTTCCGGCCGGAAAAAGAAAAATCAATAAAATGAGAATGCGGGTCCGCATGCTGTATGGTTTTATGCAAAGATCTGTAAATTTACCCATCTCAACAGAAACTTAAACCCCAGTATGAAAAAAACATTTGACCGTCGTTCATTCCTTACCAGATCCGCTGTAGCCGGAGCAGGTATGGTAGTTATACCACGCCATGTTATGGGCGGAAAGGGATATGTAGCCCCAAGTGATAAACTGAATATTGCTGCCATCGGATCGGGAGGCATGGGTGCAGGAAATATTGGCAATGTCAGTTCCCAGAATATTGTAGCCCTTTGCGACGTTGATTTTAACCAGGCCGCCGGAACTTTTAAAAAATTCCCTAACGCACCCCAATACAAAGATTACCGGGTGATGCTTGAGAAAGAGAAAAGCATCGATGCTGTTATCGTGGCAACACCCGACCATTCGCATGCTCCGGCAGCGATGGCGGCCATCAGGCTTGGAAAACATGTTTATGTCCAGAAACCGCTTACTCACTCAGTTTTCGAAGCGAGGAAACTTACTGAGGCTGTAAGGGAGTATAAAGTAGTCAGCCAGATGGGCAACCAGGGACGATCAGGCGAAGGCACACGTCGTTTGGCCGAATGGATCTGGGCCGGTGCAATTGGTGAGATCAAAGAGGTTCACAGCTGGACCAATCGTCCGGTGTGGCCGCAGGGCATTGGCCGTCCGGCTGAAATTATGACCGTTCCAAGCACTCTCGACTGGAATCTTTGGCTCGGACCGGCTCCGGAGCGCCCCTTTAACTCTGCCTACCTCCCCTTCAACTGGAGAGCCTGGTATGATTTCGGTGCAGGCGCACTGGGTGATATGGGTTGCCATGTATTGGACCCTGTGTTCCATGCTTTGAAACTTAAATATCCAATCTGGGTTCAGGGATCTCATTCGTATGAAGTTCGCGAGATGTGGAAGCGCGTTGATAATCAGGAAACCTACCCGAGTGCTTCTACGATAACGTATCAGTTCCCGGCCCGTGAAAATATGCCCCCTGTAAGGCTTACCTGGTATGATGGCGGACTGATGCCCACCTGGCCGGCAGAGGTTGATCCGAAAAAAATCCCGGCTGATGGTGGGTCCATGTTTATCGGCGATAAGGGAATTATTGTTTGCGAAACTTATGGTGGTGATGTGCAGATGTTCCCCGAAGAGCGGTTCCTGGAATACAAAGATCTTCCGAAAACACTAAAGAGAATAGATACCAGCCATGAAATGAACTGGGTAAATGCCTGCAAAGGTGGTGAGCTGCCGTGCTCAAACTTCGATTATTCCGGTCCGCTTACGGAAATGGTGCTGATGGGCAACCTGGCTTTGCGGGTTTCAGGAAAGCGACTGCTCTGGGATGGTGATAATATGAAGGTTACCAACGATGAGGGGGCGAACAAATATATCCAGCGCGAGTACCGGAATGGGTGGAAATTGTAAGGCAGACTTAGGGCGTTTTATTTTACAGCTGACAGCGACAAGAAAGCTGTCAAAACTTACCAGTATGCCATTACAGCTGCCAGCTTTCTTGCAGCTGTCAGCTGTAATCAGCAAGCCAGCATTTGTACTAATGCTGGCATGCTGCACAAATGCCTATTCCCAAAATGCATTAAAGGTTGTCAGGATCACCGATCCTGCAACCATTGCTGCCAGTACGCCGGCTCCACTATATCGCGATCCTGTTTATGACGGGGCAGCTGATCCGGTGCTGGTGTGGAATCCTTTTAAGAGATCCTGGTGGATGTATTATACCCAGCGCCGGGCAAAACTCGATGTGCCCGGTGTGGAGTGGTGTCACGGGACTGAAATAGGCATAGCAGAGTCGAAAGATCAGGGGATGACCTGGAATTATATCGGCACCGCCGGATTATCCCATCCTGATTCTGCGTATTCTTTTTGGGCTCCGGATATTATCCGCGACGATAAAGGCCTGTATCATATGTTCGCCAGCTATGTGCCAGGAGCTGCAAATAAGCATCGCGACTGGGGTGGCGAGCGGCATATCCTCCATTATGTTTCTAAAGATTTGTGGAAATGGACTTTCGAGAAGAGGGTGCCGCTGGCTTCAGATTATTGTATCGATGCAACACTGTTTCGAAAGCCTGATGGTAACTGGAGGATGTGGTATAAGGATGAAGGCCATGGTTCAAGGACTTATGTGGTGGAAAGCAGCGACCTGAAAGACTGGAAGCCTGTGAATGATCCGGGTGTTTCAAAATTATATGGTGAAGGCCCTAAAACTTTTCGTTTTAAAGGGCATTACTGGCTTATAAAAGATCCAAATAGCGGACTGGACGTATACCGGTCTGAAAATCTGGAAGAATGGACCTATCAGGGTAAAATTCTGGATAAGCCGGGAACAAGGAACAGCGATGGCAACATAGGCAAGCATGCCGATGTTGTTGTATGCGGCGATCGCGCCTATATCATCTATTTTACTCATCCATATACAGAAAATGCTCCGGAGCGTAACGGTGTTTCGCCCCTGTCGAACCGCCATACTGTCTTGCAAGCGGCAGAACTTGAGGTGGTTGACGGCAAGCTTGTTTGCGACCGCGATAGACCATTCCGGATTATGCTGACTCCTCCACTGGAAGAGAAGGCGGTTCCTGAGAAGGTAATGAATGATGTTTTCAAAGAGGTGAAGACCCCATATAAATATGGTGTGGTGATCACCGGGGAGAATGGTGATCCGGTTGATTGCCCCAGTGTTTTCAAGTATAACGGCAAATGGTTCATGATTTATATCTGCATGAACAAGGTAGGTTATGAAACACAACTTGCCGAAAGCGATGACCTTCTTCACTGGAAGAAGGCGGGCAAAATTTTATCCTTCAGGGACAGCACCTGGGATGCTTTTCAGGCGGCAGGATACATAGCCCTGCAGAATACGGAATGGAAGGGTTCATATACATTGACTCAATATGACAGAAAGTACTGGCTTTCGTATCTCGGAGGCGCTCTGAAAGGATATGAGACTGATCCTTTGTCGATTGGGATTGCCTGGACAAGCGACCCGTCAAAACCCGGCGAGTGGATTCGCCTGGGTGCTCCTGTCCTGACAAATACTCAGCCTGGTTGTCGTTATTGGGAGATGCTCACTCAATATAAAAGCAATATAATATATGACAAGGCGGAAACAACAGGATGGCCGTTTGTGATGTATTATAACGGCAAAACGGAAAGCGGCTATGAACGCATTGGCATGGCCGTTTCAAACGATATGAAGCAATGGGTTCGTTTTGGAAAGGATCCCGTTGTTGATAACGGCAGCGGTATCTCGGGCGACCCTCAGATTGTTAAAATCGGGGAAGTATGGGTGATGTTTTATTTCGGGGCTTTCTGGAAGCCCAAAGCTTTCGATACGTTCGCTTGTTCGTATAACCTGGTTAACTGGACAAAATGGGAGGGACCGAACCTGGTTGAGCCATCTGTTCCGTGGGATGAGGAATATGCACATAAGCCATGGGTGGTTTGCAAGGATGATGTGGTATATCATTTTTACTGTGCCGTCGGTAATCAGGGGAGAGTGATCGGGCTGGCTACATCGAAGGACATGAGGCGGTAGGCAGAAGACAGGAGATGTGTTTACAACATAGTACATGAAAATGCTAATAAAGTGATTTGTTTTTGTGCTGCATAGGGATAGTTTTAACGTGTTGGATTGTGTGGAAATTAAACATGTAAAACTTTAACCTATGAAGCAAAAACTTCTATTTGTATTGTTGGCGGTGTTTTTTGCCGGAACTCTTTTCGGCCAGACCCGTCAGTTGACCGGAAAGGTGACTTCCGCGGCTGATAAACAGCCGATTCCGGGAGTCTCCGTTTTGGTAAAAGGAACCCAGATCGGTGTCACAACCGGTGCGGACGGCAGGTTCGCCCTGACATTAAAAACCCAGGGTGGAACGCTTGAGTTCTCCTCCATCGGGTTTGCCAAGTTGGAAATTCCGATCACTTCATCGAACTCTTATGACGTGAGCATGGATGCTGATGTAAAGAATATCGATGAGGTTGTGGTTACCGCTCTCGGCATCCGCCGTGAGAAAAAGGCACTTGGATATTCCGTTCAGGAGATCGGTAATGAAGAAATCAATGCCGTAAAGCCGCTGAATATCGTAACGGCCCTCTCCGGAAAAATCGCCGGTGTACAGGTAACCAACTCTACCGGTGCCGTTGGATCCTCTGCGAGGATTATTATCAGGGGTAACCATTCATTCGGCAACAATGAGCCTTTATGGGTTGTTGATGGAACGCCGATAAGCAATTTCCCATCTGAAATGACCGCATGGGGTGGCCAGGATTATGGAAACGGTGCTATGGACCTTGACCCGAACAACATCGAATCCATGACGGTACTGAAAGGTGCAAATGCTTCCGCATTGTATGGCAGCCGTGCTTCTAACGGGGTTGTCGTTGTTACAACCAAAAGAGGATCGCAACCGAAGAATAAGCTCGGTATCGACCTGGTAAGTTCAGCTACCATTGATAATGTTACGATTATGCCTACATGGCAGAACGAATATGGCGGCGGGATGTATGGAAGCGAATATGACTGGGAACTGAAAAAGACCGCTCTGGGTAACCCGGGCCTGACCTATCAGGATTTTGCCAAGAAATATTCATACAATTATGTTGATGGATGGGGCAACGGAATCAATGACAGCCAGCCCAGAAGCTGGGGCCCGAGGCTTGATGCCGGTCTGATGTTAGACCAGTTTACCGGTAAAAACCAACCATGGATTTCCCGTCCGAACAATGAGAAAGATTTCTTTCAAACCGGACTCAACCTTGATAATTCAGTGGCTCTGTCAAAATCATCCGACATGGGTTCAATCAGGGTTTTCCTGGCAAACAATAAAATAACTGGTACTACTCCAAACACGGATCTTACCAAGAATACCGCAACTTTGAGCGGCGACCTTAAATTTTCAGAGAAGTGGTCAGCTGCGGCAAACCTCACCTATGTAAATAACCACAGTAATAACCTGCCAAGTCAGGGATACGACGGTGGTGGTGACAACCCTGCTGCTACATTCGCCTTTTTTCAGAGGCAGGTTGATATGAAGCCGCTGAGAGACAATTGGAAACAGATTGATGCTAACGGACATACCTATTCCTATGCCTTAGGTGAAATGGACAATCCGTATTTATCACTTCATAACCTGGCCTCAAGAACGAGAAATCGCTTTTTTGGTAATACCAGTCTGACTTACAAAGCAGCCGACTGGATTTCCCTTACTGCACGCCTCGGTACTGACTATTATAATGAGATGCGTAAGAAATTCAAGCTTGGGCAATGCAATGAAGGCAACGGAGTAGGGAATTTCTGGCAGACTCAAAAATTTGCTCAGGAAACGAACGCTGACTTCCTGGCTGTCATGAATAAGAAGCTTAGTGAGGACTTCAGGATCGACGGTACCGTTGGTGCAAACTATCGCGTTGAAGAAGTGCATGGTGTTGATATAAGTGCAGGTAACCTGACCGTTCCGGATTTCTTCACTATTGGTAACATCGCCGGAAACCCAGGCGTGTCACAGTACGACTCCCAAAAAGTGACCAATAGCGTGCTTGGGTCATTTAACATGTCTTACAAAAACTATCTGTTCCTTGGTGTAACCGGTCGTAATGACTGGAGTTCCAGTTTGCCTAAGAACAGCTGGTCTTATTTCTACCCATCCGTAAGTACCGGATTTGTATTCAGCGATGCCTTTAAAATTGATCCTAAAATTTTATCTTATGGTAAGATCAGGGCCAGTTGGGCAGAGGTTGGAAATGACACAGGCCCTTATCAGATTTCGCAGACTTTCAGTTCCATTGGTTCACCATGGAATGGAGTATCCCTGTTTAATCTGCCGGGAACTTTGCCTCCGGTTGGTTTGAAGCCTGAAATAGCCAGCTCGCTTGAAGCCGGTGCTGATTTGCGCTTCCTGGATAACCGGATCAGGCTGGATATTTCGATCTATGACATTAAAACCAGAAACCAGATTATGCCGGTCAATATCGCTACTTCATCAGGATACAATTCCATGCTGATCAATGCGGGTGAAATTGAAAACAAAGGTGTTGAACTGGTCTTCTCTGCCAATATCCTTCAGTCAAAAGGTGGTTTAAACTGGGATCTGACCCTGAACTGGGCGAAGAATACCAATATGGTGAATAAGCTGTACGGTGATCTGGAATCATTATGGATTTCCGACATGTGGAGTTCATACGTAGAAGCACGGCCAGGTCAGGCTTACGGAGTTATTAAAGGCTCAAAATGGCTGAGAGATGCCAATGGCAATCTGGTTATTACCTCTGCCGGATTAACCCAGCAGGCTCCTGGCAACTTTGAACTCGGAAATATCACTCCTGACTGGATCGGTGGTATGATGAATACTTTCAGCTATAAAGCATTTACCCTCGGCATTCTGATTGATGGCCGCAAAGGTGGTGATATCATCAGCGGAACAAAATTCTGGGCTTCCAGAATGGGTAACACAGCACTGACGCTTATCGATCCTTTTACCGGTGCAACCAATGTAAGGGAAACCGGTATCATTGTTCCGGGTGTATTGGCTGATGGAACTCCGAATGCAAAGCGGGTTACAGCACAGCTGTTTTTCAACAACTATCCTAGAGCAACTGAGTTCATGATCATGGATGGATCCTTTATTAAATTGCGCGAACTGAGCTTAGGATATAATATTCCAGGATCAGTTGCCAAGAAGATTGGAATCTATTCCGCCAGACTTTCCTTCGTTGCCAGAAATATTGCCCTTCTCTATGTTGACAAGAGCAACGATGTAGGCATAGATCCTGAAACCGGTTTTGGTACTTCTAATGCCGGAGTTGGTTATGAGCAGATGCAGATACCGACAACCAGAAGTCTGGGTCTGAAACTGGCAATTTCTTTTTAGTAACAGAATGAACCGGTAAAATTTACAATCTAAAAAAATTGGAATTATGAATAAAAAATTTAAAACAGGATTTTTGCTGATCATGTCCCTGGCATTAATTATAGGGGCCTGCACCAAAAATTTCGAGACCTATAACACTAACCCTAATCAGCCTTCTACTGTTCCTGTAACAAATCACTTCGGTGCTATAATTGTTAATTTCAGTGGGTTTTTGAATCCGGGTACAGGTGTTGGACAGCACTCCAATTATGTTGGTGTGCGGCTTGGTGTGGGGAATCAATCCTACCTTTCAACCAGCGAAGAATGGGGCGGTTATTATTCCGCACTGACGAATATCAACATGATCATCAGTGGTGCTGAAACAGCCGGCAAAACAAATATGCAGGCAGTTGGTCTTACTTTCAGAGCGCAGATGACACAGATAGCTACTGACAATTGGCGTGATATGCCTTATAGTGAGGCATCGCAGGCAGCTACCGGAATCATTGCTCCGAAATATGACAAACAGGAGCAGATCTATTTAGCCATTATTGCTGACCTGAAAAAGGCTGCTGATCTATTTAAAACCGGCGGTTCTGATGCGATAGGAGAAGGCGATATTCTGAACGGCGGAGATCTATCCAAATGGCAGAAATATTGCAATTCATTAAGGCTGAGAGTTGCAATTCGCTTATCGAATGTTGATGTTGCAACCTCAACAGGCATTATTAATGAAGTACTTGGCAGTCCTGCTGATTATCCGATTCTGGAAAGCAATGCGGATAATATTGAGCTGAAATGGCCGGGAACATCTCCATGGGAAGAAGATTACTGGTACTGGTGGTATTGCTGCCATCATGACGGTGCTGGGAAAGTTGTTGTTGATCTTTTGAATTCATTCAATGATCCACGCCTTCCGATCTGGTTTGTGCCAGCCACAACTGATGGTAAATACAGAGGTTCTGAAAAGGTTGGGTTTGTTCCGCCATTTATCCGGGAAGATATATCTGATTTCAACCCGGTTTTTGTAAGCGGCAATCCTAATCCGACAGGGGGTAATGAATATGGTGTAAGCGACGGGTATTTCAGGTATGCTGAAATCTGTTTTCTGAAAGCAGAGATCTTCTACCGTGGCATAAAAACCGGAAACGCAAAAGCGGAATACGAAAAAGGTATAACAGCTTCCCTTCAACAGTATGCTGTTGCTGATGCTGCTATTGCGCCTTATTTGGCAACTGCCGGCGTAACATGGCAAGGTAATGCTGATGATCTTAAAAAGATCTACACGCAAAAATATCTTGCTCTTTTCCTGATGTCAAACGAAGCCTGGGCTGAAGCCAGACGGAATGACGTTCCTATTCTTCCGATGGCATTTAACAGTGCCTATCCGGATCACAACCGCGCTCCTTTCAGAGTACCTTATCCTCAAAGTGAGTCGGCACTGAACTCCACGAATGTTAAAGACTATCTGGGAAATGTTACAGACTATTTCTGGGGTCAGAAAATGTGGTGGG
>CAILAQ010000338.1 GCA_903832165.1 uncultured Bacteroidota bacterium
ATGATGTGCAAGGCCAGATATTGCGTTTATTCAGGGGCCAGTCCTTTATTGCTGAGGGCGTAAAGAATGACCGGAAACTTCTTGAGAATAACAGGGAGGGCCTCGACCCGGAGTTTGTCAAAAGGCTTGAGTTTGAACTGGATTATACGGAGCGGGAAGCAGAATTGAACTTTCTGTTTGTGCAACGGATCGACCATAATAGTGATAACCTCATGTCAGTTGTCCGCAAATACAGGCAATACCTGGGTCAGTTAAAATATCATGAATCTGTGGCTTACCAAAAGTTTCTGTCTGCATTTGTCCGGGTCAGCACTTGGAATGCGGGTCTTTGGGGCGTAATGAATACACGATCAAATTACCTGTCTGCAGGGCTCTTCCTGCAGGGATGGGACCGGTACTGGATGCTGGCGAAACTGGCACAACAAGGATTGAAATGGCGTTTGGACCTCGATTATGAATGGTGCTATTTATCATTTATGGATGAATATGGGGAAACACCTTTTGGAGGGGAACTGCAGTCCCTTTATAAATCCACCCGCATCACCGATGACCCGGAGTTGTCTGCCAAACTGAATTTAGATGAATTTTCAGGACATCCGGTGATTGTTTCCTTTGATTATGAAAGCAATAAAAGTTTCTATCAGTCATTTATAAAACAGACTAAAAACATAGGTAAAACGGATTTCCGCATTGTTCAGTACGTAAATAAAAATGCCCATGAAAGGGTGCTCCGCGAACTTGAGGTCCTTGGTGACCTTTCGAAGAGTTATGCGTTTAAGGCAGGTTCGGACTTGCTGCTGCGGGATATTACAGATTCCATCGCGAAGCTCAAAGAAAGTTTCAATTCCAGGCTCCTGCTTTTTGACCGCGACGGGAAGTTTGTCTGTTATTTGCAGGGTGATCTTATCAATGAAATTCAGCTGAAAAACATCCTCTGGTGGCCTTCGCTTGAACGGCCCGTGGTGAAAAAGATTGATCTCACCGTTTTCTGGTACTCCCTCGGGGGAGCGTTTGTCCTGGCTATCGTAATCATCCTGGTCATACGGATCCGTTCAAAACGCAAGGAAGCGCGCATGAATCTGAAACGGAAGATTGCTCAGTTGGAGGTGGATGCCGTCCGCTCCCGAATGAATCCGCATTTTCTGTTTAATGCCCTGGGTTCCATTCAGAATCTGGTGAACAAGGGAAAGAATCTGGAGGCAAGCCTGTACCTCGCCCGCTTTGGCGATCTGGTAAGAACAATCCTGACACAATCATCGAAGCCGGTGATCGGGCTGAATGAGGAGATCGATATGATCCGTAGTTATCTTCTCCTGGAACAGCTTGGGTTTCCATTTGAATTCAATATCGATGTGGATCCGGCCCTCGATCCGGCGACGATCGAAATTCCACCATTATTGATTCAGCCGCACGTGGAGAATGCAGTGATCCACGGGATTTCTTCGCTGGGTGCAGCTGGGAAAATCCAAATAAATTTCCGTGAAGAGGATCAGCACCTGATTTGTGAAGTCACCGATAACGGACCCGGTTACCATCCGGGGTCGAAACCGGAAAAGGAGGGGCTGGGGCAGGGGTGGAAACTTACCCGGCAACGTATTCAACTGATGAAAGAGCAATATGGTGAGGATGTTTCGGTGGAAGTCACCAATAGCACGGCCACTAGCGATGGGCTTTCCGGTAATTCAGAGACAAAGGTTACATTTAGACTGCCATTACAAAATTCTTTGGTATGAAAGTTCGTGCGCTGGTGGTGGAGGATAAGCCTGCAAATCGTGAAAACCTGATCGGGTTGCTCCATTTGTACTGTCCCCAGGTGCTGATCATCGGGGAGGCTGCCGATAACGACGAGGCGCTTGAAAAGATAAATTCCCTCCATCCCGATCTGGTTTTTCTTGATGTCAGGATGCCTGGAGGCGATATATTCACCATGCTCGAAAAGGTTAAAGAAATCAGTTTCGGGATCATCTTTGTAACAGCCTATGACGAGTATGCTTTCCGTGCCTTTCAGTTCAACGCATTGGATTATCTTTTAAAACCGATCGATCTCTACAAGCTGATCGAGAGTGTGAATCGGGCGATCGAGTCGATCAGCATAAAAGAGGAAAATGTTCGGTTAAGGAATCTGGTCGATAATCAGAAACGGACCGATCAGGACAAGCGGATTGCCTTGCCGCAGGACGACAGGATCGATTTTATCCCGGTACGGCAGATCATCCGCTGCCAATCGGAATCCAATTACACACGGTTTTTCCTTGATTCCGGCGCGGTAATAATGGTTACCCGAACCCTCAAGGAGTTCGAACTGGCGCTCGAGTCGTGCGGATTTATCCGGACGCATCAATCCCATCTGGTAAATTCGATGCATATAAAGACACTGGTAAAAAGTGATGGCGGATATCTGAAAATGAGTGATGGTTCGTCGGTGCCGATTTCGAGAACGAGGCGGGAGGAGCTGAACAAAAGGATATTAAAATAAAAAATCGGTCAGCTTTTTGATAGCTAACGTTGGTTTCTATCATATAAATGTGCCAAAAATCGGAATTAAATAGTGCCAAAACACGGAATAAAAATGTGCCAAAATTCGGAATGTAATTTTTAATTCGATTAAAATCTGTAGATTAGATGCATTATTTTGATACTTATGGAGACAAATAGCTACATGGCACGGGTTAGCGATGCTTATTTGCAAAATTTATTGGAATCATCTGGTGCAGTTTTGATTGAAGGTGCCAAATGGTGCGGAAAAACTCATACGTCATTGCGAGCTGCAAACAGTTCAGTTTTTATGCAGGATCCGGATGTAGGCCCGGGTTATTTAGCTATGGCGGACACAAAGCCTTCTTTATTGTTGGACGGAAAAGTTCCATTGTTGCTGGATGAATGGCAGATGGCTCCAGTTTTATGGGATGCTGTCAGATTTGCGGTTGATCAGCGCGGAATGATGGGACAGTTCATTCTAACCGGTTCGTCTACACCAACCGACAATATTATATCTCATTCAGGTACTGGACGGATTGCCCGAATGTTAATGCGGCCAATGAGTCTTTTTGAATCTAATGAATCAAATGGAGCCGTTTCGTTAAGTGAACTCTTTGATGGAAAAACAGGGGTCAGTGCAAGAAGCAGTCTATCAATAGAACAGATAGCGCACTCAATATGTCGGGGAGGATGGCCGGCGGCCGTCCTTTCAAAGAAACAATCCCCGAGAATGGCAATGAACTATGTAGATGCTGTCATCAGGATGGATATCAACCAGATAGATGGTGTTGAAAAGGATCCTGAAAAGGTCAGATTGTTACTCCAATCATTAGCACGAAATATATCTACAATGGCAACAGCCCAAACTATTATGGATGATATCAAGGCTAATCATTCGTCAATCACTGACAAAACCCTAAATTCATATCTAAATGCTTTGAGAAGGATTTTTGTTATTGAAGATGTTCCGGCCTGGCAACCTTCACTACGTT
Organism: uncultured Bacteroidota bacterium; assembly: GCA_903832165.1. Lineage (GTDB taxonomy): Bacteria > Bacteroidota > Bacteroidia > Bacteroidales > UBA12481 > UBA12481. Next base: position 3,471 of record CAILAQ010000338.1, read on the forward strand.
CCAAAACGGCTATTCGTACAGCAAATAAGCGTCAATTTGTTGACCCATCTATAGCCACTGCCGTTCTTAGGACAGATTCAGATGGTGTCCTTAAAGATTTTGAGACTTTTGGGTTCTTGTTTGAATCGTTGTGTACCAGGGATCTGAGAGTGTACGCACAAGCGTCTGATGGGGAGGTTTTTCATTATCGTGACAAA
>CAILAQ010000339.1 GCA_903832165.1 uncultured Bacteroidota bacterium
ATCTTATGCACAGGAATGCTTTTATATCCCAACGGAAACCCGTTTTTGGGATTCATCAAAGGCATACAACGGCTATACCCTTTTCGGGTCGGGCGGCACAACCTACCTGATCGACATGGAGGGGCATGTAGTCCATACGTGGCGGATTGGCACCAACCCCCGCTTTACCGATAACGGCACCCTGCTGGATGCGGTTGGAGGCAATCCCAGCAATCAGAATCAATGGAAAGAGCTCGACTGGAACGGTAACACAGTCTGGCAGTATACCGAATCGCGATCAGGATATTATCCGCATCACGATTTTGTAAAGATCTATAATCCGAAATTAAAGGACTCAACGTTCATGTATATCGCCAACCGGGATATCACAACAGCCCAATGCCTTGCAGCTGGCTGTGATCCGGCCAATAATTATACAGGTGCCCAGATGGATGCCGTTGTTGAGGTTGACCGTTCGGGCAATGTGATCTGGGAATGGTGGTTCTTCCGATCTGTCGTGCAGGACATAAATTCCGCAAAATCAACCTATGGAGTGGTTAAGGATAATCCTGGTAAAATCGACCTGAACATGCGGGGCAACCCGGTAAAGAGCGACTGGCTGCATTGTAATTCCATGGATTACAACCCGGATCTGGATCTTGTGGTAGTGAATTCCGTTCACGGTGAATTTTATGTGATCGATCACGGCAACACGTTTATTGCCGGCAAGCCCGACAGTTCCATTACACTCGCCGCATCAACAAAAGGTGATTTCCTTTATCGGTTCGGCGATCCGGCAAAATATGATCAGGGCGATCCGCCATCGGTGCTGGATAACTGGGAAAAAGCGACATCGGGACATAAGCAGATGGGTGGCGCGCATAATATCCAGTGGATTAAATCCGGATTGCCCGGAGCCGGCAATTTCATGGTATTCAACAATGGGCAGAATCTTTTCGAGCTCACCCCGCAGTCCTATATTTATGAGATCAATCCTTACATGAACTCGGCAGGTAGCAATACCGGCAAGTTCGTGAATCCGCCAGCGGCAGGCTATAACATCGTGAACTCGCCTGACCGTAACCTGATGAAAGAGAAAAAAAATGTATCGAAACAGATTGTCTGGAAATATTCCAGCAAGAACAACACCTCATTTTTCAGCACGATCGGATCCGGCGCTCAGCGCCTGCCCAATGGGAATACTTTTATCTGCTCGATGAACGACGGCCATTTCTTTGAAGTTTCACCTGCTGATACAGCCATCGTTTGGGAATACATAAATCCTATCACCCGTGATGGAAAAAAGAAAATCAAGGTTGATAATTATCCGACGTATAATGCCGCTTTCCGGGCTTACCGTTATACTGGTGATCATCCGGCGCTTAAAAACAAGGATCTCACTGCAGGGGAAACCATTACCGGATTTGATCCGGATTACCTCACGCCGGGGGATATCACTTCCAGCGAACCCGTGGGCGGATATGCTGCATCCGGAGGCGATCAGCTTGCCCAGAACTATCCCAATCCATTTTCCTCTAATACCAGCATCTCCTTCGACCTGGAAAACGGGAAAAGGGTGACGGTGGTAATTTACGACCTATCCGGCAAGCAGGTAAAATCATTACTGAATCAAGCCTGTCCGGCCGGAACCTATAATCTCACCTGGGATGGCACGAGTGATATTGGCAACCGCGTTCCGAACGGCATGTATTACTATATACTGACTGCTGATAATCAGAAAATAAGCAAGAAGATGATCTACTCAAGATAAGTTGTACCCTCCCCTCTCCCGTGAACGGAGCGTTAGCGAAGTGAGCGCGGGAGAGGGGGCAGGGGGTGAGGTGGATCGAAAAAAATCAAACTTAACAACAATGAAAGCTAACAGATTAAAGACAGGACTGCAGATTTTAATTCTTAACCTTGTCGGAGTAACGGCACTCGCACAAACCCGAACCGTCGGCCTCTTTCTAAATGATACGGCCAACGTTTACAAAGGGTACACCCTGTTTGCACCTAAACAATACACAGCGACCTATCTGATAAATAATGAGGGCCGGATGGTACACAAGTGGTCAGCAAGCCAGTATCCTCCCGGTCAATCCGTTTACCTTCTCGAAAACGGGAATCTGCTGCGTACGTGCATGACCAAGGGGCAGCTCAGCAGCGGCGGTGGCGAAGGGGGCCGGATTGAGGAGTACGACTGGAATGACAAACTCGTATGGAGCCTGGATTTCTCCACCGCTACCTATATGCAGCACCATGATATCAAGCGGTTGCCCAATGGAAATATTATCATGCTGGTGATTGAAAAGAAGACTTATGCTGAATGTATTGCAGCGGGTTTTGACCCATCGAAATTCCAACCGGATATCCAGTCGAAGGGAATGATGGTTCCCGACTATGTGGTAGAAATCAAGCCCACCTACCCCACAGGAGGCACGGTAGTTTGGGAGTGGCACACCTGGGACCATCTGGTGCAGGACTTTGATGCTACCAAAGCCAATTTCGGGTCGCCAAAATCAAGTCCTGAATTAATTGACTGTGATGGTGACGGAAGAAATCTTCCTGCATTCTGGAACCACATGAACTCCATCGATTACAATCCGGAATTTGATCAGATTGCCTTGAGCGTGAGGGGAAACAGTGAGGTGTGGATTATCGACCACAGCACCACAACTGCCGAAGCCAAAGGCCATACCGGCGGCAAGAGAGGAAAAGGCGGCGACCTTCTTTACCGCTGGGGAAATCCGATTACTTATGGTGCAGGTACTAAATCGGACCAGCGATATTTTGAACAGCACGATGTGGAATGGGTTTTGCCGGGCCGCCCCGGAGCAGGCAATATGACCTGCTTTAATAATGGATTAGGCCGTGGAGGAAACATCATTTATTCAACCGTTGATGAATTCACTCCTTCCGTGGATGCAAACGGAAATTACAGCCTGGTTTCAGGATCAGCTTTTACTCCGAAGGATTTCACCTGGACTTACCAGGGCACAACTGCAAATCCGATGTACTCCGAAAACATTTCCGGAGCCTACAGGCTGCCAAACGGTAATACAATATTATGTTCGGGCACTGTGGGTCTGTTTCTGGAAGTTACCCCGGTAAAACAAATTGTATGGAAATATATTTGTCCCGTTGATCAGTATGGTCCGATGATGCAAGGCTCAACACCGCTGGTAGATCCTGCCCGCACGGCCGAAACTATGAATTCAGTTTTCAGGATTTACAAATATCCGCTTGATTATGCGGCATTTACCGGCAGGGATATGACACCGGGGGAATTTGTGGAAAAATATTCGACATCCGTGGATAATCAGGAACTTAATTCAACAGATATTCAGGCCTATCCGAACCCATTCTCCGGCAGGATATATCTGAGCGGACTTAATGGTGATGAGACTTACGACCTGTTTAATGTAAATGGAAAATCCTTCTGGTCGGGAAAGGAGATCGGTCAGAAGGATTTCTCAGCCTTGAATCCGGGAATGTACTATCTGAGGGTGACCCTTCAGAAATCAACCCGGGTTTTCAAGCTCATTAAGCAGTAGCAAATCTTACTAAAACTATTTCTGCGACAGGACGAATCCGACTTTCACTTCAAAATAGCTGTAAGCATCGTAGGTGTTGATGTAATTATTAGCCTCCATATAAACTGAACTTCCATTTTTCAGGCTCTTCGAGAGCGAAACTCCGATTCTGCTCATAAACCCGTCGTAATTTTCAGAATAGTCCCCGCTGGCATCCGTCAATTGCTCGGCACCAACGTCATAGACCAGGGCAAATCCGGGCATCATTGACCAGCCGTCCATGAGCCGGAATTTAACCCGGGAGTCAAATCCGAGCATCCCGTCGAAGTCCCCGTTGTAGTCCGTCGGTATGCCATAACCTGAACTCAGATAGCTGTACTTGGAGTATGCAAAGTGTTCAACCCCGGCGGTCAGGCCAAAAAGAACCTCAATCATGGGTCCGGGTTGCTTGCGGATCATCCACCAGTTAATACAACCCATAAAGCCCAAAGAAGATGCGTCGTCCCGGATCAGGCCTTCCGCTGCTTTATCGTAGCCCTCGGAATAGAAATTCGCCTCAATATCGATGATCCCTTTATAGGAATAGCCCAGGTTGGCTAAAGCCCCCTTGAAACTATGTCCCTGTTCATAACCGACATTGAGTCCGAACCCACTCTTGCCTTTTTCCAGGTAAGGGGAAATTTGAGCCATTGCCGGCAATGCCAGGCCAACAATCAGGATGATGGTGAATAGTTTTTTCATGTTATTTTGATTTGGTCCCGTAATTTAACGAAACTCATTTGAATATATCGGCCAAGACATCAACTTTTAGACCAATCTCGAGAATCGCGCGTTTGATTTCGGAAAATCGACCCCCATGGCAAAAAAGGACAAAAGTCCCAAAATGATTGCGGCAACCGGAATTTCCCATCCGAATTGAGGATGCAGCACTACCACCTTCACCGGGATCATCGTAAACCCTACCCCGATCAGACCTGAGGAGATGGCTGTCCACTGATAAAGATGAAGTCCGTCCAGAATGGGAGTCTGAACCTCTCCGCGGTAGGCCTCCTCCACAAAACGGCCTATTCCGCTCAGAATCAGGTAAATTCCAAAGATAAACGAATAAGGCATGCTGTTCAGCCAGAGAGCCAGCATTACAAAACCCACGAAGAACAACCATACAATTGAGTACAATGGTGTAGGATGAATTAACTTCCCTTTCAGCCCCGACAAGCCGCAAACCCGTGTGCGATCATGAAAATAACGTATCCCGATCCGGTCGTTGTCTGTGGGCCTGCCATGACAGCAGCCGTTAGCCAGGCAGCGAAAGCGGCCGATGGCCTGTGCCCAGGGCATCAGAACTGAAGCCAGTCCGATAAGCAACCACACATTATACCCCATCAGCCATAAAATAAGACCGGCAAAAAGGATTCCCACAATGCCACCGTAGTAGCCGAAAGGTCGCTTCAGCTTATCTGATCCTTCCACCAGCTGTGCCCATACTGCCGCACAGACCATCAGCACCACGGCAAATATCAGGATAGGCCAGGCATATTCTCTCCCGGCCAATAATCCGGCAAACAGGATTCCGGTAATACCACCAAATCCTATAATTAAACCATGATTTATTATTCTCACAGGGCCGAAAACCCACTCTTTCCAGGAGTTTGCCAACCTTTCCCCAAGATTTTTCAATTGTATCCAGATCCTTGAATAATTGGCAGCGATAACATAAATAAACAGGGAAACCAGCAGATGCAAATCGGACGACCGGCTGTGGGCCAATTGAACAATCATCAGAAAAGCGGCAACGACAATCAGAAGAATTCCGGCGTGTTTATATTGCTGGTAATAAGCATTCAGCGAAAGAAGAATTAAAAACAGGGGAATGCTGCCAAAAATGGAAGCCAGTTTCACCGGCAAGCTGCCGGAGGAATCACCGGAGCTTAAATACTGCGCGCCAGCAGCCGGCCATAAGAGGGAAATAAAAAGCGATAACCCCAGACCAATGAGCACCCGGATGGTCCATTCCCTGATTCTATCCTGCCTTTGCAGTAAAAGCGGCACACCTATAACAAATACCATACTGATATAACAGAGGTTTCCATTTTCAAAAACCGAATGAAAATCCCAGGCCTTTCGCATCAGGGGAGGAATCCCTTCCGCAAGAAAACCGGCAATAAAATTTCCTCCGGCCAGCACCATGATCACAATAAAAAGAGAGGATAACCTGTCGACCCAGCCAGCCGGAAGCATGTCATTTCCTCCAAGGTCGATAAAAGACCTGAACTTTTGACCGGGAAACCGCTGCTCAAGGCCTATCCGTTCATAACCCCATACCAGTGCAACCATGGCCATGACAGTGACCGGCGTCACCAGCCATAATCCGCTGGCTGATCCGGTAGCTACTGAGGTGCCGCAAACAACCATTCCAAACCCCCAGTAGATAGGATGCCTGACGATGCGAAACGGTCCTTCCGCCACTAATTTTTTGGGAGGATACGGATTCATGGGCAGTCCCTTGCCTATCCTGATCAGTGTTATCATCCCCCAGATTATCAGCAAAATGCCGGCAATCAGGAGTCCAATCCCCCAGGGTAAAGATTCTATCGGGGGGAACTTTATAATGGGCGCAGTGAATTTTGCCCACCCCCACAGCATGACCGGAATCACCGCATTAAACAGCAGCGCGTACAGGGCTTTTCCTAAAGCAGGATTTAATTTGTTCATTTTCTGATCCGCATTTTCAGATAAAATATCAGCATGGAAAAAGCAAGAAATCCTGATCCGTATAAGAGGCTGGCCAGACTGGCTCTTAAGATGGAATAGTCGGTAAAAGCAGCAAAAATAGCTGACTGGGAAGGGAAATAGGCAGGCAGCCAGTGAATGATCACCTGATTTTGAGCTTCAGCATAAAAAATCGGGTTCTGAAGCCAGCCGGCATCGATATTCGCCAGTAAAACAATGAGCAATATTGCCTCAAGCTCTCCCTCAACCAGACTGCCGACAACAAGGCCGTAGCCGCCATAAACGAATCCGGTGAGAGCAAGGCTGAAAATCATCAGTCCCGGATGGGAAACATGAAAAAAGGCGCTTGTAATCAATCCTACGTATACTGAGATCAGCACAATGATCAGCGTAAGTGCAAGAAGATTCGAAAGAAGTAACTCCAGCGGATGGTATCCGCACAGGATCAGCCGGCGGTTTATTTTACTGTTCTTCTGGATAAGGTTCATCGCAAGGAATGACATTAAAAAACCGGCCACGGCAACGGCGAAAAATACCAGCGCGATCTGTTTTTCGCTTGCTGCAATAAAGATATTTCCATCGAGCGAGGATAGCCGGAACGGCACTTTCCTATCAGGCGTCGTAAAAGCGACAACGGAGAAAAACACCACGGGAATAACAGCCAGCAGAATCAGGACGATCCTTCGGCGAAGCAGCATCCGAAGAATCATAAACAGACTGGTGGTAATTCGGTCAGGTGTCATTCCAGGATACCGTTTTTAAGGTTATGGATATTATCAAACCGATCCCTGTCGTTCAGCAGGTGAGTCACTATAAGAATGCTGCAGCCCTGCTGTTTCAACTGTGCAGTGATCTCCCAGAAGCGCAGGTAGGTCTCCCAGTCGAAACCGTTGTACGGTTCATCGAGAATAAGTAAATCAGGTTCATGCAGCAGGGAGAGTGAAAGATTGAGCTTCTGGTGCGTTCCACCGCTTAGTATTTCTACTTTATCTTTCCGGCTTTGGCCAAAGTTCAGGTGCTCAAGTAAAAATTCGCGCTGGTGCTGCCAGTCATGCTTCTTCAAACCGTAAGCTGCCGCAAAATATCTGAAATGCTCATCAACAGTCAATTGAGGAAAAATCAACGGATCCTGAGGGCAATAACCAATTTTCCCGTTGATCTGCAGATTTCCCCGGTCGGCTTTCCAGAGGCCGACAAGTATTTTTAAAAGGGTTGATTTTCCGGAGCCGTTTTCACCGGCGATACCATTCACTGTTCCTTCATCCATGCTGAACGACACGCCTTTCAGGACATTTTTATTGCCAAAAGACTTGATCATATTATCAGCCTTCAGAATCATTACGGTGGTGCTTAAAAGGTGACTAGCTCATGGATTGCAAAACCTAAATTAATTATTTTCCCGTCCTTTTCCAATTTTGTCCGGCTCAGCCACTTGGTTTCATCAGCCATTAAGAATTTCAAAGTCATGGATTTGTCGATTCCGGGCAGATAACGGATGAGTTTTACCATTAAATTCTGAATCCTTTTTTCCGATTCCAGCGTTACACTTTTGTCGGTAAAAAGCCTGATTTCATGCTCCGGCAGACTGATCTCATCATCTTCCACGCTGCTTTCACTGATTAATTCCCCGTTAAGCCAGGTCCATTTTTTAGCAGAATCTGTCTTCCACCGGATCCACACCATATTCTGGCCCGGCAAACCGCTGCGGCCCCACTGAAGTTTTTCGAGGTTAAGTTTCCATGGCGGCAAAGTCGCTATCAGCTGCTCGGCATAGCCTGCTGTGTCAATAATTCTCTTATTTATCTCCAGATGAACAGCGGAAGCAGGCTGGTAACAATTCCAATCAAGATATCCCTCTTCTGATTCGAACAACCTGCAACAGATGGGCTGCGCCAGAGCTTCCCACTTGCCGGAAATTCCAAAGCGGGAATCATTCCATATTAGTGAATCACCGGTAATAATCGGAAACCGGACCTGTCCTAAGCGGGATTTATTGGTTACCCCTTTGGCCGGGTCATAGTGGAGCCAGCTGGTGTACTGAACTTCAAAACCATGCCAGACAAGCTTTGCAGCATAAAAAATCATCGCCTCGCCCTCTTCTGTAATACAGTCGAGGTACCACTTCTCGAGTCGAAAATTCTCCTGCGATGAGGACATGATTTTACTTTTTCCTCAGACTATCAATATTATAACTGTCAAAGATAATGGCTATGGCTATTTTCGCTAATAGTGTAAACAGCAGGGATCCCAGAGAGAAAATCATTACAGCTGTTCTGATTTCAGTCCAGGATGGTGTGTAAACGTAAATCTGTCCTAATACATCCGGGGTAAAACCGGGGATGATCAGGGCAATCCCTTTTTCCACATATACGCTGGCATAAATAAGCACAGCTCCGATATTCAGGGTCACAAAGTTTTTGCGGGTTTTTGGGATCAGGAACAGAACAAAGGCGATAAATCCCATGATAATTGATCCCCAGCTGAATAACACAATTTGCTTGTCTTCCCCTATACCGAAAAGCAGGTATTTCCAGTACAGGATATGCTCGGTACCGGAATAAAATTCCTTGAAGAGTTCAGCAACGGTAAAATATAAATATATGAACATGGCGTAAACCATGAGTTCCGCAATTCGCCAGATAGCTTCATCCTTTATTTCGAACTTGGTGGTTTTCCGAAGGATCTGAAACAGGATCAACAGGATAGCAGGACCGGAGCAAAAGGCAGAAGCCAGGAATCTTGGGGCAAGCAAAGCGGAATTCCAGAAAACACGTGCAGGCAGGGCATTATACAGGAATGCGGTGACGGTGTGAATTCCTACAGCAAGAGGAATGCTGAACAAAACCAGAGGCAATACGAATTTTTTGTTGTACTCCTTCTTATAGAAAACACAATACAGCAAATAAGTCACTACAACTGCATTAACCAGGAAATAACTTGACAGCACGAAGAAATCCCAGCCGAGCAATGAAGAAGGGAAGTTCATGGTGCCGACAATAGGAAGCATGTGCCAGAATCTGAGCGGATTTCCGATATCAACAACAATAAACGAAATACACATGATTACCGCACAAACAGCCAGCAGCTCACCAAAAATCACAATTTCCTTGATTGGCTTCCAATTATATATGTAGGCCGGAATAACCAGCATCACTGCCGCTGCGGCCACTCCCACCAGGAAAGTGAAGTTTCCGATATAAAATGCCCATGACACGGAATCCCGCATGTGAGATCTGATCAATCCGTCCCTAAGCTGACCGGTATAACCCAACCCTCCCCAGAGAATCAACAGAAAAAGAAACGCAAGCCATAAATAATAGGTCTTGTTTCCTTTAAAAATTATTGCAAAACTGCCTTTTAAGAAACGAAAGAAATTCATGTCAAAAGTTTTTAAAGTTGACCTATATGCCGAAGAAATAATAGAATTTCGGCTGGGTATTCAATTCTTCTTTCAGTACCAGGATGCGCTTATTTTCCAGGATATACCTGACTTCACTCTCAGGATCTAAAAGATTTCCGAATTTTCTGGCGCCAACCGGGCAGATTTCCACACACGAAGGATACTTGCCTTCTCTGGTCCTTTGAATGCAGAAAGTACATTTCTCCACCACACCCTTTGTTCTCAGCCGGTTTCCCAGATAATGCATCTCAGGATTTATTTCCTCCACCGGAACTTCCGGCACACCCCAGTTAAAATGCCGGGCTCCATAAGGACAGGCCGCCATGCAATAACGGCATCCTATGCACCAGTTATAATCAACGACAACAATTCCATCGGGTTCCTGCCAGGTAGCCTTAACCGGACAAACTGCAACGCACTGTGGATTCCTGCATTGCTGGCAGGCTATCGGAACATAGAAATGTCCCTTTTCCGGTACTTCTTCCGGATTATAATGCACATCAGAATGAGCAAAGTCGATCCCCTTTTCCTTCTCCATCTGCAGCACCTGAATCCATTGAATCTGCGGATCGCGCGACTGGTTATTCTCTTTTACGCAGGCATAAACACATCGTCTGCAGCCAATACATCTGGAGAGGTCGAGGGCATAACCAAACAAAGTTCCTTCAAGTGCAGCTTTGTCCGATATATGAAATTCTTTTCCATACTTCTCCTTGTACTCAGCATCCATGCTTTTGACAATGCTATCTTTTTCCTTTTTTGTCAGAAGTCTGAAATTTTTCTGAAGAAACTTGTCTATTTCCTTCATATCACAACCTGAAAGGGCAAGCGTAGAAAAGGTTGCAATTGAGATATTTTTCAAAAATGACCGCCGTGAATTATCTTTTTTCATTTCTGCTTTGATATGCTTTTATGACCGTTAATTAATATCTCCCTGTCGTACCGGCGGAGGCTCCGGCTTAAGCGACTTAAACTTCGGCGAATGCGGATTATGGCAGTTTACGCAGAGAAAATAGGTCTTCTTTCCGTTCCAGTTACCCGTTCTTTTTCCATGAACTCCAACTTTCCAATCCCGCAATTTATCGCCATGGCACTGCCCGCAGAGCTTATAAGATTCTTTAAAATCCAATAATTTCCCACTGGCCAGTTTCAGGAAATCCCTGTTATTAGCATCATGGCAATCGAGGCACCAGCGGTTCTCTTTATCATGATTAAAAATTCCGGAAATGGAATCGTGCATGTCCACTAAATCCCTTTTCACCGGATTGGGTTTCAAATCAGCATGACAATAGCTGCACGGGAATATATCCGGGCTGAATGGCGGAGGAGTCATCGCATCATCAATCGACTTTTCGCCTGACTTAACTGTCTCATTACCATTACTTTGCGCCATTTTTTCAAGCTTGGCTGATCCGGTCTCATTTCTGG
>CAILAQ010000340.1 GCA_903832165.1 uncultured Bacteroidota bacterium
CCAGTACTTTAATGCTATCCATAGATACGCATATGCTTCCATCTGGTTCCGTACGGGTGGATTTTACCCAATAATCGGTGGTTACCAATGGTGTGTCTTTGATTTTAGAGTCCGTTTTTCCCGGAAAGCCGATCCATTCAAGTTGTACTCCGTTAGTTGCTGTCAGTTCAACTTCGGATCCCGGGCAAATGGACTGATGATTGGCTTCCACCTTCAACCGCGTACCGGGAGTCAGCGCAACCACTTTAACAGCCTTACAGCCGTTCTTGTCAGTCAGCGTAAATGAAAAGGATCCTGAACCCAGTCCGGTAATGGTATTATCCCCGATCTTAGCCCCATTTAGCATGATATTATAAGGAAGGATTCCTCCTGAAGCCGCCAGTGAAATCGACCCGTCATTGCTGGTTCCGGTGGAAGGAGCTTCCGGACAGGCTTTCATTGAGAGCTGCTCAGGCTGACTGATGGCAACCGGTGGTTCCCACGTGTTGAAACAGACTCCATCCTCGCGTATCTTGATTTTATAGGCAGTGCCGAGCGGAAGGTCTTTGAACAGGCCGCTGTTGTCCAGATAGGTCTCACCTCCATCGATTGAATAAGAAATATTCATTCCGGCACCTTTTGCATCTATGCTGATTGAGCCGTTGCTCATGCCGAAACAACTGATATCCTTTGGCGTAACGCTGTTAATTTTTAGGGCTGCAGGGTCATTGATCTGCAGATGAATGGTATCGCTGGAAGAGCATTTGTCCTTGGTGATTGACAGCCAGTAATCCCCGCTCTGTGTCACGGAAAAAGTTTGGCCGGTCCCGATACCATCATTCCAGGAATAGCTGTCTCCGCTTCCTCCGATCAGAATAATCGGATCTGTTGAGCAATAGGCAGTATCCTGTCCGAGATTAACCGTCGGACTGGGAAAAAAGCCGATGGCTATTGGCAGGGAGGTGGTGATACATCCATGTATGTCAGTTGCAGTAAGCGTGAGTGCAGGAGTAGGTGTTTTTATTTTTGCTGTCTGGTCAGTCTGGCCATTGCTCCACAGGTAGGAAGAAAAGCCTGATTCGCCTGCGATCTTAATTGTTTGTCCCTGACAGGAGGTGGTGTCTTTGCCCAGGTCGGGGACCTTGGTTTTATGGACATCAATGGTAAATGAGAGCGGGGTGGGGCAGCTGCGTCCCGCATCGATAGTTGTTGCTATAGCATTGTAGATCGTTTTTTGATCGGGATTGACAGTCACTTCGAAATCGGTTTTTCCGGCCGGATTGATCCAGCTAACCTCATCGGCGCCCAATACTTTCAGCGTTATGGGATTGCCCGGGCAAACGATTGTATCTCCCAGCGAAATCATTTTTACGTTTGAACCCCCGATTTCCTCTACATGGATGGTATCGATTGTGGGGCAAGGTGAATATTTCGAAAGGACCTGAACCACATAGTCACCACCATTAATCCCGGTGAGGGTATTCGACTTGGCCAGGGGATATCCCTCCCAGATGAAACTATAGTTTGCCAGGTTCCCGGAAGGGATTATAGTTGCACTTCCATCCTTGTTGCGGCAGAATGCGCTTGTAGAATACGTGGTATCAATGTTTGGCGGTAATTTTTTTTCCACCCACAGAGTATCCCACCCCACACATCCATGGTAATCAGTCACCTTTACCCGGAATTCGGAAATCGGCAGTAAGCTGTCATTGGTCACGGTGCGGGTTCTTACCTTGATTTTTACATCTTCCCACTCATAAAAGGCGCCGGATCCTGCATCCAGATCCATATTGAGGCCGATGCAAAGCTGCACCCTGTGGGTATCGCGAAGGTTAACCTGGGGAAGAGGGTTGATGGTCAGGTCTCTCGAATAGTTGACCGGGTTTCCGGATTTGAATACAGTCAATCTGACCCTGTAGGTTCCGGCCGTCAGAAATGTGTATCTGAAATCATTGGTCTGGGAAGTCTTTGTAACTGTCTGGCCACTGGATAATTTAGTAAACACCCAGGCCCGTGGAGTATTTGGGGTGATGCTTGATTGATCAGTGATATAAAACAGGGTTTCATTGCCGAGGCAGAGATTCTCAAAATAGAAGGGTTGCTGAACATACGGAAGTGGTATAGCAGCTGGCAGTCCTGTTCCACCTGTGCCGCCAAGCCCCGTATCATTATCGACCAGCCTGGCGCCGTTTTCCAAAAAATCACAACCGGGATACGGGCGCATAGGGGCATTGATCACGCCCACGTAATCCCTGTCTTTAAAAGCGATATATATTTTACCATTGGGCGCTATTTGCATGGCGCCGCATTGCATTTCCGGATTGCTGAAAAGAAATCTGCCGGTTTTAATCAGCTGGTTTCTGTCGTTTGCGTCATAAAATGAAAGGTCCCACTGATAGATGGCCCCTCCATTCCGGCAGGACCCATACAAGAAGTTTCCGCTTGTGGGTTCGAATCCATAGCGGCCAGTCGGAGAAAATTCCACCCCATAAGCGGAAAAACTGTAAGCAAATTTGTCGGTAAGGTCTCCTGCAGGGATCTTCATGGCGTTGGAGATCAAGCCACTTGTGACATCAAACCGGAATATTTCGAAGAATTTTCCTCCTTCCACTGCGAGTGCAAGGCGCGTTCCGATATCATTAACCTTAATCTGACCTGCTGCCCCGTGGTTTGTGCCATCGTCGATGGTATCATTCTGATGAATGCTGCCAATGGGTTGAGTATCCGGATTATGCCAGCCATTCTGGAGTTTTATTTTCACAAACCTGTTTGTATTGAATTCATGCATGATGAACCAGTACCCGGTTTTAGTGGTTTCGTAAGTAAACGGCACGGCAACAAATTTCTCGGTAGTATTTACGGCCAATCCGTTGGGATGGGTGGCTGAATAATCGAAAATTACCGACCCGCTGCTTCCTGACGTCATGAGGATGGTGTAATAGTTTACCCCCAGAGTTGTTTCATTTCCTGTGACGAGAGGTTTTGTGGTAAAAATAAAATACTGATCCGGATTGTCCGGGTCCGGAACAATGGTTGCTGCCTGGGTGGAGGATGAATCGCCGGAAAGGACGGAGGTATTGATCTGATCGTGATTAGAGTTCCAGATATTTACTCCGTCGGTGTAAAACATCAGCTTCCCGGTGGCATCCGAAATGGTCGCAACCCCTTCTGATGCATCCATCCGGCTGTTATGCAGAGGAACAGGATCAAAATTTGTAAAATCGAGCCCTGCTTTTTTTCCAAAATACCAGAAGTTCGACTGCTTCTGACCAAACAACGAGGAAAATCCAAGGAACAACATTAGGATCAAAGAAGCTGATATATGAGCTTTTTGAGCCGTCATCCGGGTTATTATGGAAAATAAATATTTGATAATCAGTTTATTTAAACAATGCCAATCCACCGACAATTTATGAAAGTTATTTATTTTCAAAGGTGTTGTATCAACTTTCCTGTATTTTTAAACGTTTAATGTGAATAATATATGCAAATGTCCGAAAAATCAGATAAAAAGAGGGTTCTTGTTTTTGGCGCCAGTGGGTTGGTAGGCACACAGATGGTGTTGGAGCTGAACAGAGATGAATCGTATTCCTCAGTCATTGTTTTTGTAAGGAAGCCGCTGAAAATCAACTATCCTAAAGTGACGGAACAGGTGATTGATTTTGACCGGCTGGAAAAATATGCTCCTTTATTTCAAGGTGATGAGCTGTTTATTTGCCTGGGAACTACTATAAAGAAGGCCGGTTCTGCAGGCGCTGTTGAGAAAATTGATCGCGACCTGCCTGTGGGGATTGCCCGTTTGGCATTCGAAAACGGAGTGAAACGGATTGGGGTGGTATCGTCACTTGGCGCCAACCCTGCGCTGCGGAATTTTTATCTGCGAATAAAAGGGGAAATGGAAGCCGGTATCCGGGCAATACCATTTGATCAGATTGTTATAGCAAGGCCCTCCATGTTGCTCGGGGAGAGAGCCGATTTCCGTTTTGGAGAGGCTTTTGGCAAGGTGGTTATGAAGGCGGTCAATGTTCTCTTGGTCGGATCAATGCGCAAATATCGTGGGATTGAGGGCCAGGCAGTTGCCAGGGCTATGATTGCTTTGATCGGATCAGGGGAGAAAGAGATTATTTATGAATCAGATGTCCTTCAGAACTGGGCAGATGCAAGTAAACAGGATTAATTATATGATTGATCAACCGGCAATCGAAGTAAAAAAGGTATTTAAATCATTCAAAACAGTTCAGGCGGTCAGGGGGGTTGATCTGCAGATTCAACGCGGCCATTTTGTGGCAATACTCGGACCAAACGGAGCAGGAAAAACCACTTTGGTGGAGATGATCGAGGGCATACAAACACCGGACTCAGGTGAAATCAAGGTGCTAGGGAAAACATGGAAACACCATTCCGCCGAGCTGCATCGCGAAATCGGACTTTGTTTGCAGGATACCCGGTTCATTGATAAACTGCGCGTTATTGAGACCCTCAGGCTGTTTGCAAGCTTCTATGAACTCGACAATGAAAGGGTGGAGGAGGTGATTGATTTGGTGGCCCTTGAGGAAAAGCGGCGTTCCTATGTGGTGAACCTGTCGGGTGGACAAAAGCAACGTCTCGCCATTGGCCTTGCACTCCTGAATAAGCCGGCTATTTTGCTTCTTGATGAGCCGACAACCGGTCTCGATCCGAATGCGCGCCGTGAAATATGGGCAATTTTAAACCGGATGAAAGAAGATACCGGAACCTCAATGCTTCTTACTACTCATTATATGGAGGAGGCTGAGCAGCTTTGTGATTATGTTGTCATCATGGATCACGGAGTTATTCTGAAGGAGGGCACCAAAGACGAATTGCTGACTGATAAAAAAACACTGGATGATCTGTTTATAGAGTTAACCGGGAGGCATCTTCATGAGTAACCGATTACAGGTAAGGCAGCTGGGCCTTCTCATATCAGCCAATTTCCGGGAAATCATCCGTGAACCGGGGGTTCTGTTCTGGGGTATAGGATTTCCAATCCTGATGTCGCTTGGTCTTGGCATCGCCTTTACAAAAAAACCGGCTGAAATCAGGAAGGTTGCCCTGGTGAGTTCTTCTACCCTGATTGTGAAAGATACGGTGGTGGTGAGCGATGAGCATCTGGGCTCCACTACCTTTATCTTTGAAAAGATGAGCTGGGAGGAAGCCATGGTTCTTTTAAAGCGGGGAAATTTCAACC
>CAILAQ010000341.1 GCA_903832165.1 uncultured Bacteroidota bacterium
CTGAGAGAACGGTTTTAGGGCAGAAGGCAGAAGGCAGAGGGCAGAAATTAGTTCCAAGAAAAAAGAAACAAGAAGCAGGGCTCCTTGCCCCTGACTTCTGACTTATCTTATTACCTGAACCTTAAGTCCTAACACTAATTTCTGCCTTCTGCCTTCTGCCCTCTGCCTTATTTCACCATCCCTTGTTGTAAAAGGTATTCCGCAATCTGTATCGCATTTGTCGCAGCCCCTTTACGAAGGTTGTCTGATACAATCCAGAGGTTCAAACACTTTTCGCGCGATTCATCGCGACGGATGCGTCCCACGAAAACTTCATCACGGCCATTGGCGGTGAGGGCCATTGGATATTCTGACTTTGCAGGATTATCCACAACCACGCAGCCCGGAGCTTCTGCCAGGATCTTACGGACATCGGCAATTTCATATTCTTTGTGGAATTCGATATTGACTGATTCGGAGTGACCCCCGGTAACCGGTACGCGAACAGTGGTAGCGGTAGCCATGATGGAATTGTCGCCCAGGATTTTACGGGTTTCATTTACCATTTTCATCTCCTCTTTCGTATACCCGTTATCAGTAAAAACATCGCACTGCGGAATGCAATTACGGTAGATCTGATGCGGATAGGCGCGATCGATAAGAAGGTTATGCAACGATGCTGCATTATGCGTTTCAACATTTGCACGTTCTTCGTTTTCCAATTGGCGAAGTGCTTTAACTCCCGTTCCCGTAACCGACTGATAGGTGCTGATCACCAGTCGGGCAATGCCGTAAGCCCTGTGTAAAGGGGCAATGGCAACGAGCATCTGTATGGTGGAACAGTTTGGATTGGCAATGATCAGATCGTCCGAAGTGAGTTCATGTGCATTGATTTCAGGAATCACGAGCTTTTTAGTCGGATCCATGCGCCAGGCCGAAGAGTTGTCAATGACAAAAATTCCTGCCGCAGCGAATTTTGGCGCCAGCTCGAGCGAGGTGTTTCCGCCGGCGGAAAAAATAGCAATCGCAGGCTTCATCTTAATGGCTTCATCAGCAGAAACAACGGTGTATTCCATATTCTTGAAGCTTACCTTCTTACCCACCGACTTTGCCGAAGCAACGGGTATAAGTTCAGTAACCGGGAAGTTTCGTTCTTCCAATACCTGGAGCATTTTCGTCCCCACGAGGCCTGTGGCACCAACAACTGCAATTTTCATCTGAATTTTTTTCCAAAAGGTGATTAAAATGACGTCTATATAGGGCGACAAATATAATACACATGAACAGTATATTTATTACAAGCCTGATTCTGATCTCCGAGATCATGTTCGATCCTGATCCCCAAGTGGGACTCCCGCCTTATGAGTACGTTGAGTGGTATAACCCCGGTGCCGATACCATTGATCTCACCGGTTGGCAGTGGTTGGTGGGCGATAAGGTGCGCCGGCTTTCCGGGGGTCATATCAATCCCGGTGGATATGTAATATTGTGTTCTCCATCCGCCGCCGGGGCTTTTCGAGCACATGGCGACGTGGTTGCACTGGAATCATTCCCTGCTCTTCGTAATTCGGGAGACCGGCTGGTTCTGCTTGATCCTGATGGTATTGCAGTTCATACTGTTGATTATTCGCCCGATGTTTATACCGATGCACTGAAGGCAAACGGGGGCTGGTCGCTCGAGCTGACCGATCCGGCCAACTACTGCAATCCTGCTGCCTGGCAACCTTCGTTGGATCCGGCCGGAGGTACTCCCGGAAGAGCAAATTCGCAGTCGATCGAGGTACTTGAACCCGAAGCTTCCATTCTCCTCAGGGCGGGTGGCTATGATGACCAGTGGTTCTTTCTGATGTTCTCCGGAATTCTGGATCCTGCCA
>CAILAQ010000342.1 GCA_903832165.1 uncultured Bacteroidota bacterium
CAAAAGCATCAAAGAGCACCCAAACACGGCTTAAATCGGCAATCTCATAAAGAGTTGTACCCTGTTGTACATAATCTCCTTTGTTGACTTTCCTCAACGTAACAATGCCTGAAACAGAGGCTGAAACATCAAAAACACTCTTAACCTCACCTTTCTTTTCAATATCCGTAATTTGAATGTCACTGAATTTCCATTGCCGGAATTTTTCCCGAGCCGCAGATACCAGAGCTGTATCATTCATTTTTAATGCTTCAAATAATTCCTGCTGAGCAGTGATCAGCTGAGGCGAATAGATTTTGGCCACCGGTTGACCTTGTTTTACCTCCTCACCCGTAAAATTGATCAGCAATTGTTCAATACGCCCTGCCAGATGCGATGTTTGAGATTGAACCAAACGCTCATCAGCCTGAATTTGTCCATAAAGGCGGATTTCCTTGATCGGTTCCTGCTCGCTGATAATGGTCGTTTGAATTTCTGCAATCCGTGCTGCATCTTCAGTCATCGAAATGGTATTTGGGTTGATTTGATCGGCTTCTTGGGTAAGCGGTATCAAATCCATTGCACAAAGTGGACAAAGCCCTTGTTCATTTTTCCTGATTTGTGGATGCATGGAACAGGTCCAGATAGTCGCTGGTTTTACTTTCTCAGTTATTTCCTGTTTCTGTTCAACTGGTGAACGATGGAAGACCACCCAGCCTCCGAAGAACCCTGTGAGGAGAATCAGGGAAACACGGAGATATTTATTCGAAATTAAATTTTTAATAGCCATTGCGATAGAATTGTGTTAATTGTATGATATAATAGAACGTATGGTCGCGACAGCTGTGTTACTGTCGACAAGTGCCTCAATCTGCCTGAATTCATAATCAAGTAATTGTTGCCTGGTTCTGAGAATTTCTTCAAAATCAGTACCGGCTGATGAAAACGATTTAGTTAAGAGAATGATCATTTTTTCAGCGAGAGATGCCTGGCGCTTATACAAGTCTGACCTTCTCACGGCGTCGCTATATTGCTGCAATGCCTCTCTGTAACTCACCGTCAGCACATTCCGTGTGTTCATCACTGATTCAGCCGAAGCATCCCGGAGAAAACCAGCTTCTTTTTGAAGGGATTTGTACTTCTTTCGATAAATCGGCAATGTCGCTGTAATCATAGGCATAAGCATGTCTTTCCCGTTCATCATGGAGGTAATTTCCGGGGCCTTCTGAATTAATGAGTAATTCAATCCTAAACCAATCATGGGATATCCCATTTTGATAGCCATCATAATTCTTGCCTCATTGGCTTCACGGTCTGCTTCAAACATTCTGATCATCGGATTGTTGGAAATGCTATCGGCCATCATAGCTATTGAACCGGGTAATTTGGCCAGTGATAAGCTGTCACCAATATATATGTCCGTATCCGGTTTTCGATTCAGGATACTGTTAAACCGGACTCCTTCTGTTTTCAGCCGGTCTTCCAGTAATGCAATGCTATTCTCCAGCTCACCAATCTCCATTTGAACCCGTAGGAGGTTTACGATTCCAATCTGGCTGGAGCTATTCATCTGACCATTTGTTGAAGCGGGCATAGGCTTACTATCCGTTTCAGCCCCTGCTGCCTGATTCCCCATGCTGGTTCCTGTCATAGAGCTAACCCCCGATTTTTGGAAAGATTCGGCAAATGCTTGCATCCCTCCGGCTGCTGCGGAAGCAGTATTCCCGTCGGTCCTGATCCGGCTAAGTGCCAGCCTTTCCAAAGTCTTCAGCAGCAAAAGGCTTTTCTCTGCTGATTTAATTTCCCTTTTTGTTTTAAACAATTCATACCAGGAAATCTTCACCTGTAAGAAGATGTCATTCTTTAAACTTTCAACTTCCTGAAACCGGGCAAGTGCCATTTTTGAAGCCTCATCTTTTGCGGCTTTTAAAGAACCAAACCACGGAGCCATCTGCATAAGCCGGAAATCAGCAAGCTGGTAACCCTCCATTAATTCCATCTTATTTAAAAAGAATCCGAATTGAAGTTCGGGATCGGGTAGTGTGCCGGCTTGCGGAACTTTCTCCAGCGCCGCCTGATATTGAAGATATTTTGCCTTTAACCCCGGATTGCTCAGCGCGGCTTGCTTAAGATAGCCCGATAAGGAATCGGTTTGCTGAGCCTCAGCGAAAGTCAATCCTGAAAGGAAAACTAGGCATAATAACCATTTCAGGATGCTTTTAATAAATTCCATTATATTGATAATCATAGGTTACCTGTTTGAATTAATACTGTTTTTTTGTTTTGAATTCTCACAGCTCTTTCTCTCCAGATACTTTGTAATAACGGAACCACAAAAATGGTCATGATCTGGATGGTCATTCCCCCGAACGTGGGAATGGCCATCGGTACCATAATGTCAGCACCTTTACCGGTTGACGTCAGAACGGGAAGAAGAGCGATAATGGCTGTGGCGGCTGTCATCATTGCCGGCCTGACCCGCTTTTTCCCAGCTTCGACAACAGCTTCCCTGACTGCTTCAACTGTTCCCGGTTTTCGTCGCTCAAACACATCATGTATATAGGTTCCCATGATAACTCCATCATTTGTGGCTATGCCGAATAGAGCAATAAACCCTACCCATACGGCAACACTCAGATTTATCGGATGCATCTGGAACAGATGCCTCATATTTACCCCGGCAACAGCAAAATCCATGAACCACGGTTGTCCGTAAAGCCACAAAAAGAGAAACCCTCCTGAAAAGGCAACGAATACACCTGAAAAGTGAATCGCAGAGGCTGTTATTGTTTTAAACTGAAAGAACAAAAGCAGAAAAATAATCAGAAGACTTATCGGAATTACTATGGATAGCCGTTTGGTTGCCCTTAGCTGCTGTTCATAATTGCCGGCAAATTTGTAGTTGACCCCGGGTGCCAGCTTAAGGTCACCTGATTCTATTTTCTGCTCTATAAATTTCTGGGCCTGTTCAACTACATCAACCTCAGCCATACTCGCTACTTTATCGAATATCACATAGCCGTTAAGGAAGGTGTTTTCGCTTCGGATCATCTGTGGGCCCTTAGTATAAATAATATCCGCTAATTCACCCAGCGGAACCTGCACACCAGTCATTCCGGGTACCAGGATTTTTTTAAGGTCTTCCGGTGATGTCCTCAATTCCCTTGCATATCTGACCCGGATTGGAAATCTTTCCCGCCCTTCAACAGTTGTAGTAAGTGCCATGCCTCCGACAGCTGTCTGGATTATTTCCTGTACATTGCTGACAGTTAGTCCATAACGGGCAATTAGCTCACGGTTTAACTTTATTTCGATGTAAGGCGCACCCACCGAACGATCATAAAATACAGAGGACGCCTGAATGGAGGGTACCTCCCTGAGGAATTTTTCGAATTCAAGACCCGCCTTTTCAATGGACTCCAGATCGGGTCCGTAAACTTTTAATCCCATCGGAGCACGCATGCCGGTTGATAACATGACCAGGCGTGTTTGAATAGGCTGTAATTTAGGTGCCGAAGTCAAACCCGGCAGGTTGGTTACTTTAACAATCTCATTCCAGATGTCATCCGGGCTTTTAATTTGCGGCCTCCACTGGCGGAAATATTCGCCCTTATCATCGGGAATCAGCATTTCGCGCGGAATGATCCTGAATTCTTCCTTCTGCCAGTTGTACTTTGATCCGTCGGTCAGAACGAAGTTGTCATCCCGGTCTACCTTAAACCTCATCCGATGGCCGTTTTCATTCAGGATAAACTCAGGCCTGTAGTTGATGGTGTTCTCGAACATCTGGACAGGTGCCGGATCAAGAGCTGAATTTACCCGACCCCATTTGCCGACTGCAAGCTCCACTTCAGGTATTGTTGTCAGCCTTTTATCAAGCTGCCGGACGTATTCGATATTTTTCTCTATTCCTGTATGAGGCATGCTTGTTGGCATTAAAAGAAATGAGCCTTCATCAAGTGCCGGCATGAATTCCTTGCCTACACCCGGAAAGGTTTTGGCGGCTCCGGTCCAGAAGCTGGTCTCTCTGATTTTCCATCCCAGCTTTTCAAAGCCATTTCCGGCAAATCCGAAGGACTTGTTAAACCCCTGCCAGATCATTAACCCAAAAAGCACGGTGAATACAGGTATCATCAGAAATTTTGCTTTATTGTTGAGGCACCATCTGAGTATCTGCTCATAATAATGAACCATAGTGACCAGGATCGCCAGTATGGAACCGATTAATCCTGTAACAAAAAGAAAGTTAACGGTTGTACCTTTGTGAGTTCCTAATGGCAGCCATTCCACAGTCAGATAATACAGGGCAACCAGAACTGTTAACCCGATATTTATATATTTAGACATTTCCTTTCGATTCTCAGGCCAACGGCTGCTTAGCATGTTACTGACCCCCATCAGAGTAAGGGCAAGGGCAGGCCAGGCCCTGAAGAAAATAATTCCGGCCGGACCTGCGGCCAGAAGTGCCAGGTTGCTGATCATCCTGAATCGCTTTTTGTCGAAACGAATCGAATAGATGTAATAAGCAAGCATCGGCAGAACTATCATGCCAAGAACATAAGAGGAAGTAATGGCAAAGGTTTTGGTAAAAGCCAGCGGCCTGAACAGCTTTCCTTCTGAAGCTTCCATCGCAAAAACAGGCAGGAAGCTGACAATCGTAGTTGCAAGTGCAATCGTAACTGCCGCTCGCACTTCAGTGGTGCCAGTATAAATCAGATTAATAAGTTCCTTTCCTCTTAGTTGCCTGTTCCCTGGCATTTCAAGGTACCTGTTGATATTCTCAATGTCAACAATTCCGATGTCCACCATAATGCCAATGGCAATTGCAATACCGGAAAGAGCAACTATATTAGCTTCAACACCGAACAGGCGCATCAGAATAAAGGTCATCAGAACACCTGCGGGCAGCAGGAATGAAACTATGAAAGAAGCCTGGAGGTTCATCAGCAGAAGTATAATAACAATGATGCTGATGAGTACTTCATGCGACAAAGCAGATTCCAGGGTTCCGATGGTTTCCTGAATCAGGCTTGTCCTGTCGTAAAATGGTACTACTGTCACTTTTGAAACTGTTCCGTCAGCCAGTGTTTTTGAGGGCAGGCCAGGAGCAAGTTCCTTGATCTTTTCCTTAACATTATTGATTACCTGCATGGGGTTGGAGCCATATCGGGCAACAACAACAGCCCCCGTTGTTTCGGCACCACCTTTGTCAAGTCCGCCGCGACGGGTTGCCGGGCCGAAGCTGATTTTAGCTACATCTCCCAGCCTCACAGGTATGTTGTTGCGGACAGCCACCACCGAATTTTTAAGGTCATCCAGGTTTTTTATATAACCCAGACCACGAATCACGTATTCAACCTGATTGAGCTCGATGGTTTCCGCACCAATATCAAGATTGCTTTGTCGCACGGCATTCATGATATCCATTACATTGACACCGAAAGCTTTCATGGCTTCAGGGTCAATATCAACCTGATATTCTTTAACAAATCCTCCTACGGATGCAACTTCTGAAACCCCCTCAGCAGAAGCAAGTGAATATCTGACGTAATAATCCTGAATGGTTCGGAGCTCTTGTGGGTCCCATCCTCCAGTCGGTTTCCCGGTTTTTGGATCACGCCCTTCCAGGGTATACCAATAGATCTGTCCCAGCGCAGTGGCATCCGGACCAAGTGTTGGCTGTACTCCCTCGGGCAAAGTTCCGGAAGGAAGTGAATTGAGCTTCTCAAGAATTCTGGAACGGCTCCAATAGAATTCTATATTATCCTTAAATATTATATAG
>CAILAQ010000343.1 GCA_903832165.1 uncultured Bacteroidota bacterium
GAAGGCAGAGGGCAGAAATTGGGAACAAGAAATAGGAAGGAAGAAACAGGTGCTCTTTGTACCGGACCTATTACTTAATTTACAACTACCCCGGGTTGAAACCCGAGGCTATTATACCTGAGCCTTAACTTAAATTAAAAAAAGGCCGGACGGGAAAACCCCAACGGCCTTTTTTCTTAATACCTGATTCTTCTTACTAATTTCTGCCCTTTGCCTTCTGCCATGTTTTATCCCATCCCCTAATTGTTTTATGGGGTCGTGTTTGGTTGGGTTGAACGCTATAAATTGCTAAACCCCGATCTCCTGGAGGAAATCGGGGTCTTTGCAACTTTAACCGGATAACTCAATTTAGATAACATTATGACAGAAAACCTTGGTTTTCTGACGGCCCACACCTAAACGGCGCGGATATAGAGAAAAGAAAATCTTAAAATCAGAACACGTTGTAACACCTTTCAAATGACGATATTATTTTTCTAATAACCAAATATTTCAGTGATTATTTTTACCGGCACCTATGAAAAAAGGTAGAGGCGCATAATTATGCGCCTCTACGATGTTCATTATATGGTACTTAACCCTATTTCGAAAAATCCATCGAAGCCATTCTCTGGTAGCTCTTATACCTCCACAGTGCAGCCTCCTGAGCGGCAGCGAATAATTCGTCAGCGACTTCAGGGAATGCCTGTTTCAATGAAGAGAAGCGAACTTCACCCAAAAGGAAGTCTTTAAACAGCGACCAGTCGGGTTCCTTGGAATCCAGTTCAAACGGATTCTTGCCGACTTCTTCCATCATCGGGTTATAACGATAGTTAGCCCAGTAACCGCTTTTTACGGCTGTTTCCTCTTCCATCTGAGTCTGACCCATACCCACCTTCAAGCCATGGTTTATACATGGTGAGTAGGCGATGATCAGGGATGGTCCTTTATAGGCTTCAGCTTCTTTCAGCGCTTTCATGAACTGATTCTGGCTGGCGCCCATGGCAACCTGAGCAACATAAACATATCCGTATGACATAGCCATCATGCCAAGGTCTTTTTTGCGGATTCTCTTACCGGAAGCGGCAAATTTAGCAATAGCGGCAATTGGCGTTGATTTTGAAGACTGGCCACCTGTATTGGAATAAACTTCTGTATCAACAACCAGCACATTGATATCATCACCGGAAGCAAGAACATGATCCAGTCCGCCGAATCCGATATCATAAGCCCAGCCGTCGCCCCCCATGATCCATACCGACTTTTTAATCAGGTATTGTTCCAGAGCGCTGATTTCCTTAGCTACAGAATGAGATTCATTTTTGAGGGCAGCGATCACTTTTTCAGAAGCAACTTTTGATATGGCAGCATCTTCGCGGCTGGCAATCCATTCACCAAATGCTTCTTTAGATTCAGCATTAACTGCGTCAAGCGTTTCGCTCATCAGCCTTTCAATCCTGTCGCGAAGCTTGTTTACTCCCAGCGACATCCCATAACCGTATTCAGCATTGTCTTCAAACAAAGAATTACCCCAGGCTGGACCTTTACCATCTTTATTGGTGGTATATGGAGTTGAAGGAGCTGATCCGCCGTAGATTGATGAACATCCCGTTGCATTGGAGATAATCATCCGGTCGCCGTAAAGCTGAGTAATAAGCTTGATATAAGGAGTTTCGCCGCAACCTGCGCAGGCACCCGAAAATTCGAATAGTGGCTGAGCAAACTGTGAATTCTTCACTGATTTTTCTTTAGCGAGAACGGTATCCTTGTAGCCGACTTTCTCGTGCATGTATGTCCAGCGATCCACCTCTTCCATTTGGCTACCGAGTGGTTTCATGATCAGGGACTTTTCTTTTGAAGGGCAAACATCGGCGCAGTTACCGCAACCGGTGCAGTCCAGAACACTAACCTGGATCTTGAACTGGTACTCCTTGGTTCCGCCAGTTCCTTTAGCGGCTGCAGTTCCTTCAGGTGCACCGGTGAGTTCATCGGCGGTCATCAGGAACGGACGAATAGCAGCGTGAGGGCAAACGTAAGCACACTGATTACACTGAGTACAGCTATTAACCTGCCATTCAGGAACGTTTACAGCGATACCACGCTTTTCATAACGCGTTGTTCCTGCGGGGAACGTGCCATCTTCACGGCCAACGAAAGCGCTTACCGGAAGGTCATCTCCTTTTTGTGCATTAATCGGTTCCACTACATTCTTGATAAATGCAGGGATATCGCGATCGTCCGGATCATTATTCAGAACGATATTTTTCCATTCTGCCGGTACCGCAACCTCAACAAAATCGCAACCGCGATCAATGGCCGCATTGTTCATATCAACCACATGCTCACCTTTTTTACCGAATGATTTCTTGATGGCATCCTTCATCTGGGTAACTGCCAGCTCATAAGGAATCACGTTGGCAATCTTGAAGAAGGTCGATTGCATAATCGTATTGGTACGGCCGCCCAAACCAATTTCCTCGGCGATCTCTGTTGCATTGATCGTATAGAACCGGATATTTTTCTCAGCCAGAGTCTTCTTAATATGATCAGGCAGTCGCTTTTTGGTCTCCTCAACATCCCAGATTGAGTTAAAGAGGAAGGTACCGCCAGGTTTCAGCCCTTTAAGCATGTCATATTTATCCAGATAGGATGGCACATGGCAGGCTACGAAGTCAGGGGAGTTAACCAGGTAAGGCGACCTGATCGGTGCATCACCGAAACGCAGGTGAGAGGTAGTAAACCCGCCAGATTTCTTGCTATCGTAAGCGAAGTA